>CAZUJO010000234.1:1393-6281 GCA_964619995.1 uncultured Leptospiraceae bacterium | reverse complement strand
TCCTCGAGGGTTTCGTATCGGCCCGAGTCCTCGACCTGAATTTCCGAAGCGGATGCCGGCTGATCGCCTATCGTTCGTTTTCTGCCCGTGACTTCGATTTCCTCGGCGAGCGCGGGTGCGGCGAAGATCAGAAAACCGAGCGAAGTTGAAAAGAATGCGCGACGCAGATTTTCCCTCCTGAAGGAATATCCGGCCCCGCCATGCGAGTCTCAAGCGGGCTTTTTCGCGAGCCCGGATTGCGGAGAAGATCTGGCTCAGGCATTCTTGCCTTCACAGTTGCGCGTCAGCAGGGGAATTGCACCCCTTTCCTCCCGGAGATTGACACCGGACGGCGCGGAGGGCAAGGGTCAAGAGAAAACTCCGACGAGGACTCGACCGTTACACGGAAAGAATGTCCGAGGAAATGGGCTCAGCAACCGGGTAGGAACCGAGATCCCGGATGCTGCGCGCAATTTCGCGCGCTTCGGCCATAGCAAGCTTCATGTTCTCTTCCGCGAGAGACGCTTCTACACTCACAAAGAAAACGTATGTATGCGGCTGGCCGATTACGTTGCGCGAAATGATCCGCTTCAAGTTCACGCCGTGGCGGGCAAAAGGCCCGAGAAATTCATAAAGGCTTCCGAACTTGTTTTTCAGATGAACAATCAACGTTGTGTTCTGGCCGGTCTCTTTGCCGCCATGCCCGATTACAAAGAAGTGCGTGAGATTCGGAATGTTCTCTTCTATGGGAAAAGCAAGGATGTCGAGACCGTAAATCCCCGCGGACTCGCGGCTTGCAATGGCGGCAGCATTCGGCTCTTCGGCCGCCCTGCGCACAGACGCGGACGTGCTCGAAAGCGACTGCATGCGCGCGCCTGGATAGTTGCGTTTGATCCAGTTCTGGCAGTGTTTCATGGGCGCGAAGTGCGAGTAGATGACTTCCACAGAAGCGTCTTTGCGCCCGAGAAATGCGAGCCGCACGGCAATGCAGAGCTCTTCCTGTATCTTGAGATTGTTTTCATCTGCAACCAGCGCATCGATCGTATCGTAGATCGCGCCGCCGCTTGAATTCTCTACCGGAATAATCCCGACCCGGTCAGGGGCAGCGCCCACATACTCAACGACTTCAGGAACAGAAGGCAGAGGAATGCGCGCCGCATCCGGAAATCTTCTCCGGGCAAGCAGGGACGCAAAGCTGCCGTCCGGACCAAGGTAGATAACTTCTTTGCTCATAACAAAACGCGCCTGCAATCAAAACTGGAAGTAGATGAACTGCGCGCTCACCGTCACAGAATAAATACAGAAGCTGATGACGAAAAGCGCGGCGGCCCCTGCGGCGCATACGGTTTTTTTCTCCCACAGCGGAGCGAATGCGTCTTCCTTCTTTTCCAGAATCATTTCGGAAAGCCACAGAAGCAGGATTCCCGTCACGACACCGGCGGACGGAAGCACCAGCTCGCCCTGGGCCAGGGCAAACGTCCGCTTCAGCATGTAGAATCCAACGTCCATTTCGCTTGCGAAACCTGGAAGCATCCGCGCCCGGAAGAAGAACAGCGCCAGAGAAAACGCAGTCATCGTATAGGCGATCTTCAAGAACGAAGGCATCGCGTCGTAGGCCTTCTTGATGCGGTCGAAAGAGAACAGCAGCTTTTCAAGAACCAGCCAGAGCGCATGCATCGCTCCCCAGAGAACGAAGTTCATGGTCGGTCCGTGCCAGACGCCGCTCACGAACATGGTCATAAACAAGTTGAAATACGCGCGGGGCGCAGAAGTGCGCGAACCGCCCAGCGGAAAGTAGATGTAATCGCGAACCCAGGAGGAGAACGAGATATGCCAGCGCCTCCACATCTCTGTCATCGTCAGAGACAAAAACGGTCTGTGGAAGTTTTCCGGAATGTGGAATCCCAGGATGCGCGCAGAACCGATCGCTATGTCCGAGTAGCCGGAAAAATCGCAGTAGATCTGAAATGCGTGGAGGAATACCGAAAGAAGCAGAGAGAACCAGTGCATTCTCTCCGGAGCGCCGAAAATGATATCGACCGTCGGGCTGATGTTGTCTGCGAGAAACGTCTTCTTTACGAGTCCGAGGCAGATCTGACGAAGTCCAAGTTCCAGGTTTTCGCGGTTGAATCCGCGCTTCTCCGCAAACTGGTCGATCAGATCCCGGCCGCGAAGGATCGGACCTGCGACGAGATGAAAAAATACCGACAGAAAGAGCGCTGTGTCGAGGAAGCTGCGGCGCCCTTCAAATCCCTTGTAAACGTCGACGCCGTATCCAATCGCCATCAGGGTAAAAAATGAAATGCCCATGGGAAGAATCATTCCGAGCGGATGCGCGTACCACGCATCGCACGGCGAAAGTCCGAGCACATGATTCCATACCCAGAAGGAGAGATCCATGTATTTGAGAGAATAGAGAATGCCCAGGTTTCCCACGATCACGCCGATCAGCGCCGTCCGGCGAAGAGCAGGACTCTCGACCGACACCATCCACCTTACGAGCCCGTACGTGATTCCAATGCAGAGGAGCAGCGGGATCAGGAAAACCACATTTGCGACCGCGTAAAAATACAGGCTGGCCAGCAGCAGCCACCATCTCTGCAGCCTCTGCGGAAGCAGGAACGTAACTGCAATGACGATGGGCGCGAAGATCAGGAAGTGAACGGAATTAAAAAGCATCCCCGACCTTCTTCAGCTCTTCCTTCAGGGCTTCCGCGGCCCAGACGTTGCCCGATTTCGTCAGGTGCCCGTCTCCGGGAATGATTTGATCGCGCACGCGCGGATTGGGGAGCCTGCAGATTTCAGGAACGTGACTGGCAAGATCAATGCTCTTGATTCCCTGCTGTTTGAAAAATGCCTCGGCCCGCACGGCATAGTTGCCGAGCGAATGATGCCTGCCGTGCATTCCACAGTAGAGTTCTTCCACCTGCACGGGCAGAAACACGGGGATCAGCCGAAAACCCTTTTTCTTTGCGAGTTCAATCATAGATCGATACGCTTCCTGCGTAATCGGCGGAAGCGGTTCAAGGGTTGAGGCGGACGGCCGGTCTGTGCATGCATACTCAGGCTCAGACGGCACCGGCTCAGGACAGACGGAAGCAGAGGCAGCAGCAGGGGCCGCATTCTGGCTGCACGGAGCGTGCGGTTTGAAAGCATAGAATTGCGTAAGAATGTAGCGGAGCAGTCCGGGTGAGGGAGGATCCCCTGCATGCCCTTCGCTGAATCCAGAAAATCCCGCGCCGACGAGCTGCTGGCGAATCGACTCTTTTCGCATTGCGCGGGATACCGTTAGCTGCTCATTCGAAAGCTTGAGAGCATGAAGAAGATACGAAATGCGCGTGGCCTCAAACTGAATGCGAAAGAACCTCAGAAGCTCTGGATGATCCCGCCTCTCCTGATCGACCACGTCATCGGGCCTGATCCCTTGCGCTGCAAGCGTTTCGGGAATCGTAAAATCATTGGGCGAAACAAACAAAAGCACGGCCGCGAGCGGGAGCTTCTCGGCGGCTTCGGCAAGGCGCTTTGAATCTCCTACAGAGCCGAACGCATCGACGCCCAGGTTCTGCGCCTCGTATGTTTTTCCGCCAATTTGAAGGCCGCCTAACCGGGCGCAGAAGGTGTCTTCATCGCTCACGCCAAAACCCATCACCAGGCTGTCGCCGAGACATGCAATGACGGGCTTTCCTGATGGTTCAGGGCTGCCGCGGTATCCCAGGGAGTTGGTTGTGAAATCGCCCTCCCAGAGCCCGGCGTGGTGGCGTATGTGACGTTTCTGGTTTGGAGCAAGCCCGACGAGATAGTCCGGATTGTACGCGTGCAGCCGCTTCATGTCATAATAATATTGAAGAGAGTCGGCGCGGAGCAGGCGAAGCCCGGCTTCTGAAGCGAGAGCGACCGCAGCGAGAAATAAGACCGCGGACACAAAGGACCGTAGCATGGAGGCAGAATTCCGGAAAGGAAGCAGGATGTAAAGAAAACCATGTGACGACGATCATGCCGCAGCCGGGCAAAATCTCATCGCCAGAATGAATTCACCCGGTTAAAATCATGCAAATGGATATCGCGGACGCATATCGCCGGACGCTTCGGCAGGCTGCAGAAACGATCCTCGCCAACCTTGATGAGATCCATCGCCGGGGCCGGGGTGAGTCGGTGCATGATTTTCGCCTCGCCATCAAACGAATCCGCGCGCTCGCGCCGGCCGTGCCGGGACTGACGGAAATCTCGGCGCTCCATGATTTATTTCGCGCAAGCGGCCGCGTGCGTGATCTGACCGTAACTCGTCAGACGATCAAACGGCTCAAGGGCGGTCCGCCTGCGCGCCGGGCTGTGCGCAGACTGCTGAAAGAATCCAGACGAAGAGCGCGCAGGAAGCTGCGGCAGGCGGTGCGGACCCAGGATCGGAACCGCCTGAGGGCCGATCTGCAGCGCATGGTACAGAATTCAAACCGCGAGCCTGCCGAATCGATTGCAGCGGCGGTGCGAAACCTGTTGCAATGCCGAATAACGGAAATCGGTATTCTTTCATCGCAGCTCGAAGACGCCCGCTCCATCCATAAGTTTCGCGTGAAGATAAAAGAAGCGCATTACCTGAACAGACTGCTGCCCGGGGAGGAGCAAATCAACATCCCTCTGGAAGAAACCGCAGAGCTTCTTGGAAACTGGCACGACTGCATTGTTGCGGAGAAGCGCGTATTGAAACTGGCCCGGCGGCATCCGGAAATTCATCCAGAGCCCATTCTCGCTGAGCTTCGGGATCTCTCAGCCCGTCTCTACGCCGGCGCCACAATCAAGATCCGGGAAAACCGTTAGGCGGCATCAAAAGCGGGGAGGAAGCACAAGACGCTCGAACAGGTGCTCGAGCGCCCCTTCGGGATGATCGCACATGCCGGTGTGAACGGGCGAGCAT
>CAZUJO010000234.1:0-1383 GCA_964619995.1 uncultured Leptospiraceae bacterium | reverse complement strand
GGAGACACCATCCAGCCAAAGCGCTCGGATTGTGATTGAAGCGCAATCGGTCCGCCGGCAGGATCCCCGCCCGCAATCTGAACGCGGAGGTTCAGCTGACGGAGAATTTCCCCGGTATCGGCGTCGGGAAAAAGGGCCGTCATTCGTTTTTCATCGAGATGAACTTTCGCCTGGAGGAACCTGTGGCGCCGGCAGAAGAGGACAACGCCGCAGTTCAGAAATTCGCCGCGTTCGAGAAGAGGAACGACTCGCAGCACAGCGTATTGATAGGTCTCACGACTTTGCATCTTCCGCCTCCTGCGCAAAAGATGCTTCGCGGTTCCGCCGCAGGATAAACGCAGCATAATCCTCGGGCGCGTGCCGGCCGGTCCATTCCGCCGGGATGAAGGAAGCCGCTGTCCGCACGACGGGTTCTGTGAGTCTCGCGGACATTTCTTGATGCGCGTCGAGAATGGAACCTGCAAAATTCAAGAGCACATGCTGTGCAATTCTTTCAAAAGCGCGGACCGAGGCTTCTTCAAGCGGAGCGTCTCCGTGCTGGGCAGGCATGGCCGCGCCGTGATCAATCATCCAGATCTGGTTGTGCCAGCGCAGCAGGTTTGGATTTTTCGCAGTCCGGTCCACGTTCATGCAGAGCCCGTCAAACCAGACAATGCGCGCCGCAAGATCGCGGAGAACGGGCGGCGCAAATCCAAATGCGCCCGGCAGGAAATCCATGCCGAGGTTCAGACCGTCGCTTGCGCGAATGAGTTCTTGAATCTCCGGATCTCCCTCAGCAGCGGCGAGATCGGCATCCACATCAATGAGAACGATTTCGGGGACGGGCAGTCCGAGGGAGCGGGCCAGTTCGCCGAGAAAGATTTCCGCAACGAGAGCCAGTCCTCCCTGCCCGGCGCCGCGGAACTTCACGACATAGAGACCGTCGTCGTCCGCTTCCATCAAGCCTGGAAGCGACCCGCCCTCGCGCAGCGGCGCGACATAGCGGCTTGCCCGGACCCGGCGGATTCCCGTTGCCTGAGACGACATGAAAGAGACAGTCCGAAACGTCCGCTGTGCATCAACCGATATTTGACGGATTCCGGGACCAGGGAAAACGGACAGGCGCGTGTTCGTACACAAAAAACGCGCAGGCTTTCACCTGCGCGCTGCCGTTAGACGGCATTGGAATCTCAGAACATTCTTGAAAGGATCTGATCAACGCTGAACGCCCCGCCGCCGCGGATGATCAGAGCAACGGCAATGCCCACAGCCAGGATATGAAATTCAAAGCCCTCGCCCTTTTGCGCGCCGGACCAGTTCATAAAGAAGCCGTTCGCACGGTGCGCCGTCCAGGCCGCGCCGATCATCACAAAGGCCACGCCCAGTGCGGCCAGACGCGTGCCC
>CAZUJO010000233.1:0-6289 GCA_964619995.1 uncultured Leptospiraceae bacterium | reverse complement strand
GCCGTGGTTTCATTCAGGCGAAGGACCGCAAGGTCTGGGCATTTCTGGGCGACGGCGAAACGGACGAAGTCGAATCGCTCGGCGCCATTGGAATGGCAGGACGCGAGCGTCTCGACAATCTGATCTTCGTCATCAACTGCAACCTGCAGCGTCTCGACGGCCCGGTGCGCGGGAATGGAAAGATCATTCAGGAACTGGAAGGTGAATTCCGGGGAGCCGGATGGAATGTGATCAAACTGATCTGGGGCACGCACTGGGACGCCCTTTTCGCGCGCGATAAGAAAGGCGTTCTCCGCAAACGGATGATGGAAGTCGTGGACGGCGAATACCAGACATTCAAAGCGAAAGACGGCGCGTACGTTCGTAAGTATTTCTTTAATACTCCCGAGCTCGAAGCGCTCATTGCCGACTGGACCGACGAAGACGTTTGGGCGCTCAACCGCGGCGGCCACGACATTTTCAAGATTTTCTCCGCGTACAAAGCGGCCGTAGAACACAAAGGCCAGCCGACGGTGATTCTCGCAAAGACCATCAAAGGATTCGGAATGGGACAGGCCGGCGAAGCCATGAACATTTCGCACCAGCAGAAGAAGCTCGATCACAACGCCATCCAGCGCTTCCGGGATCGATTCAACCTTCCTGTCAAAGATGAAGAGCTCGATCACCTTCCCTATCTGAAGTTTGCCGAAGGCTCGCCCGAGCTCACGTACATGCGCGAAAGACGCGCCAACCTGGGCGGATACCTCCCCGCGCGCAGAAGAAAAGCGGCAGCTCTCGAAGTCCCTCCGCTTTCGGCGTTCGAAACGCTGCTGAAAGCAAGCGGTGAAGGACGCGAGATCTCAACTACGATGGCGATCGTGAGGCTCCTGAACATTCTTCTCAAAGACAAGAAGATCGGCCGCCACATTGTTCCGATTGTGCCCGATGAATCCCGGACTTTCGGCATGGAGGGACTTTTCCGCCAGATCGGCATCTGGAACCAGGAAGGTCAGAAATATGTTCCGGAAGACCACGACCAGCTGATGTTCTACAAAGAATCTCGCGACGGCCAGGTCCTGCAGGAAGGCATCAACGAGGCGGGAGCGATGGCGGACTGGATTGCCGCTGCGACCGCATACACGACGCACGGCGTTCAGATGATTCCGTTTTACATCTGCTATTCGATGTTTGGCCCGCAGCGGACCATGGACCTGTGCTGGGCTGCAGGAGACTCGCGCAGCCGCGGCTTCCTGATCGGGGGCACAGCCGGCCGCACAACGTTAAACGGCGAAGGTCTCCAGCATCAGGACGGCCACTCGCTGGTCCTCGCTGGGCTGATTCCTAACTGCCTGGCGTACGATCCGGCATTCTCTTTTGAGATTGCCGTAATCTTCCACGACGGCCTGCGCCGGATGTATCAGGAACAGGAAGATATCTACTATTATATCACAGTGATGAATGAAAACTATGAGCAGCCGGAAATGCCGGCAGGCGTAGAGTCGGACATCATCAAAGGTCTGTATCTTTTCAAAAAGGGTTCGGACGCAAAAGGGCCGCGCGTGCAGCTCATGGGTTCGGGAACCATCTTCCGCGAAGTGATCGCCGCCGCCGATTTGCTCAAGAATGACTGGGGCGTGGAAGCGGACATCTGGGGCTGTCCTGGGCTGAACCAGCTCGCCCGCGAAGGCCACGATGCGGCCCGATGGAATATGCTTCATCCGACTGACCAGCCCCGAATTTCCCACGTAGAGCAGAAGCTTTCCGGAACGCAGGGTCCCGTGATCGCAGCCACCGACTATGTGCGCCAGTATGCGGATCAGATTCGCGCATTCGTGCCCCGCCGGTTTGTCACGCTGGGAACAGATGGTTTCGGGCGCTCCGATACGCGCGAAAGACTGCGCCATTTCTTCGAAGTGGACCGCCGCTGGGTGACCGTTGCTGCCCTCAAGGCGCTCGCAGACGAAGGCCAGATCGACCGCAAGAAAGTGGCGGAAGCCATTTCGAAATACGGCATTGATCTGAACAAGCCGAACCCGCTGACGGTATAAGAGGCGAATCATGCTGATTGAAATCAAAGTTCCAGACATTGGCAACTACCACGACATCCCTGTGATCGATGTCTGCGTGAAGCCCGGAGATACCGTCGCCCTCGATGCGCCGATCATCACGCTCGAATCTGACAAAGCAACCATGGACGTGCCGTCTACGGCCGCCGGAGTTGTTAAAGAAGTTAAAGTAAAACTGGGAGACAAGCTCTCCGAAGGGGCTGTCGTCGCAGTCGTCGAGGCAGCCGAAGGAGCCGCAACGCCCGCAGCTTCGACCGCAGCGGCCGCTCCTTCCAGTTCCACGCCGGCCGCCGTTTCCTCTGCATCTTCCGTTGCATCTCCGGCCGCATCGAGCCCTCCTGCGCAAAAGCCGGCCGCCCAGGCACCACAGCCGGGCGCAGGCGCACATCCGGCAGGGGCGCCGCTGACGTTAGGCGGCCGCGCTCACGCGAGTCCCAGCGTTCGGTTGTTTGCGCGCGAACTCGGAGTCGATCTGAGCAAGGTGCAGGCCACGGGTCCCAGGGACCGCATTCTCAAAGAAGACGTGATCGCATTTGTCAAACGCGTGATGACGTCAGGCGGCACCGGAGGCCCCGGACTCGATCTCCTGCCGTGGCCGAAGATTGATTTTCAGAAGTTCGGCCCGATTGAAATCAAGCCCCTCTCGCGCATCAAAAAGATGTCCGGCCAGAATCTCTCCCGCAACTGGGTGATGATTCCGCATGTCACTTACCACGAGGACGCGGACATTACGGAACTCGAAGCATTCCGTGTCAGCATGAACAAAGAAAACGAAGGCAGCGGACCGAAGATCACGATGCTCTCGTTTCTGATCAAAGCTGCGGCCATGGCGCTGAAGAAGTACCCTGAGTTCAACAGCTCGATCGACGGCGATGCAATCGTTATCAAACACTACTATCACATCGGCTTCGCGGCGGACACGCCGGGCGGACTGGTCGTGCCGGTTATCCGCAACGTGGATCAGAAGTCGGTGAGCGAAATCGCCGCGGAGACTTCTGCTCTCGCAAAAAAAGCGCGCGAAGGCAAACTCAGCCCTGCGGAAATGTCGGGCGCGTGCTTTACGATTTCAAGCCTCGGCGGCATCGGCGGCACGTCCTTTTCTCCGATCATCAATGCCCCGGAAGTCGGCATTCTCGGCGTGAGCAAATCGCAGATGAAACCCGTGTGGAACGGCAAGGAGTTTACGCCGCGGTTGATCCTGCCCCTTTCTCTGGCGGCCGATCATCGCGTCATCGACGGGGCCCTTGCAACGCACTTCAATGTGTTCATAGCGCAGCTCCTGGGCGACATGCGCAGACTTGTACTCTGACCCGGAGAAAATATGAGCGATCTGATTCAAATTCAAATTCCGGACATTGGCAACTACAAGAACGTTCCGGTCACGGACGTATACGTCAAGGTCGGAGACTCCGTTAAGCCCGAAGACGCTCTTCTCACCATTGAGTCCGAAAAGGCAACGATGGACATACCGAGTCCTGCCGCAGGAATCATTAAAGATTTGAAAGTAAAAGTCGGGGACCGGGTTTCAGAGGGCGATATCGTTGCCGTGCTTGAGCCCGCGGCCTCGGCGGGCGCGGGCGCGGCGGCTTCGCCCCCGTCTGCCGCCGCATCCGGAACGCCGGCAGCCCCGGCCCCTGTGCGGCCGTCGAGCGCGAATGCGCCAGCGGCCGCAACCCACACAGGCGGGTTTGATCTCGACTGCGATATGCTCGTTCTCGGGGGCGGGCCGGGCGGTTATTCAGCCGCGTTCCGCGCAAGCGATCTGGGCATGAAAACCATCCTTGTGGAACGTTATGCGACCCTGGGTGGAGTATGTTTGAATGTTGGATGCATTCCTTCCAAAGCGCTTCTGCAGGTTGCGGCCGTGATCGAAGAGGCGCAGCACATGCAGCATGCGGGCGTGACATTTCAGGCACCCTCGGTCAACATCGATCAGCTTCGCGAACACAAGAATTCCGTCGTCGGCAAGCTGACCGGCGGACTCGCAGGAATGGCGAAGGCAAGAAAGGTCGAGGTCGTGCGCGGCTACGCCAATTTCATCGATCCATTCCACGTCGAGGCGGATCTGACAGACGGAAGCGGCCAGAAGAAGGTGATCCGTTTCAAACAATGCATCATTTCCGTGGGCAGCGCGGCGGTGCACCTGCCGTTCATTCCCGAGGATCCTCGCATCGTAGACTCCACAGGCGCCCTTGAGCTTCGTTTTGTGCCCGCAAAGATGCTCGTCATCGGCGGCGGCATCATCGGCCTGGAAATGGCCACCGTTTACTCGGCGCTTGGAACGCGGGTAGACATTGTCGAGATGCTCGACGTACTCATGAGCGGGCCGGACCGGGACGCAGTGCGGGTATGGGAAAAACAAAATCTGCACAGATTTGACCGGGTGATGCTGAAAACGAAAACGGTTTCCG
Source organism: uncultured Leptospiraceae bacterium (assembly GCA_964619995.1). Taxonomy (GTDB): domain Bacteria; phylum Spirochaetota; class Leptospiria; order Leptospirales; family Leptonemataceae; genus JAEUSB01. Next base: position 1,833 of record CAZUJO010000233.1, on the reverse strand, counting down.
TCGAGGCGAAACCAGACGGCCTCTGGGCAAAATTCGAAGGCGAAGGCGCGCCTTCCGAGCCTCAGAAATATGACATGATTCTGCAAAGCGCTGGTAGATCGCCTAACGGTAAAAAGATCAGCGCAGAAAAAGCCGGGGTCATTGTGCACGAACGCGGCTTTATCCCCGTCGATCTGCAGATGCGAACCAACGTGGCCCACATCTTCGCAATCGGCGACGTTGCCGGCTCGCCCATGCTGGCGCACAAAGCAGTTCACGAAGGACACGTCGCCGCGGAAGCAGCCGCCGGACAAAAAACTGCCTTCGATGCGAAAGTGATTCCGGGCGTTGCGTATACGCATCCGGAAGTCGCCTGGGCCGGTATCACCGAAGATCAGGCAAAAAAAGAAGGACGCAAGATCGAAACAGCGAAATTCCCCTGGGCGGCTTCAGGCCGGGCGATCGCGAATGCAGCTGACTATGGCTTCACCAAACTGGTGTTTGACGCAGACACCCACAGAATCATTGGCGGGTCCATCGTCGGACCTTCCGCTGGCGACATGATCGGCGAGGTCTGCCTTGCCATAGAAATGGGCGCGGACGCCATTGACATGGGCCGAACGATTCATCCGCATCCAACGCTGGGCGAAACGATCGGACTTGCCGCCGAAGTGGCGCACGGCAGCTGTACGGATTTGATGCCGGCGAAAAAGAAATCCTGAGAAGAAAAACACCTGGCTCCCCGCGGGCAGGCGAAGCCCGCCAGGAGGCCGGCGCTCAGTGAAACGGACAGCGCTTCTTCATTTCGCCGGCCGTCTCGAGATCTCCGGGCCGTCTGCCCTCAAGCAGACGATCCAGAATCATTTTCCATTTTGCCTTTGTCTGATTCTGGCCGAACTTGAATTTCGCAGTGCGTTCTTTCACCCGGAGCCGCAGCACAGACGTTCCCTTTATGTTTTTCAAGTATTCCGGGTCCGACAGATCAAAGGGAGCGTAGCCGCCCTCCGGCTGGAGCTTGCTCATAAAAGCGCTCAATGCGTCCGCTTTCTCCTGCAAGTCCGTGACTTCCTCAAGCGTGCCGCGAAAGACGACGGACTTAAAGAATGCCGTGGCCGGACATGCGATGCGTGCTTCGGAATAAGTCGACGGAATGATCGCGAATTCGCGCGCCACGCAGAACACGGCCTGCCTGTTTCCCGCGCGGAGATAGGCCATCTTCTCTCCGATCTTGCTGCCGTGAAAACATACATGTCCGTTTGAGATCACGAAATTCAACGGCACAAGAGAAGGAACCCCTGGCGCGCCAAACCACTTTCGCGCGGGAGCCTGCGCCAGAAAACCGAAGGTCATCTCCGATAAAAACTGACTGACCTCTGCATCATTCTCTACGAGAAATTCCTTTCGCCGCATGTTGCACCTCTTGCCTCAGAGAATAGCAGAATTCTGGTCCATTTTCAAGGGCCAGTTTTTGCATATTTTACTGGACCAGTTTATCCCTCATGCTTCCGTCAGGAGTGATTTCATTGCGATCGGCCCTGAATCGGTACAGGACCCGCCAGGAAGCGCTCTACCACGCGCTACGGGAACAAATCCTGAATCAGCCTGGCTTCCATGTTCCATCCACACGCGCGCTCGCGAAACAGACCGGGCTTTCGCGCGGGACCGTGGTGCTGGCTTACGAGCTGCTTGAAAACGAAGGGCTCCTCTCATCGCGGCCCGGAAGAAGGGCCGTTGCAACCGTCCGGCCCCATGCGCCGCCGGCCCGCAGCCCTGCACGAATAGACGTTTCTTCCTGGGCGACACGCCTGGCGCCGATTTCAGAATCTCATGCGAACCGCTCCCGCTTTGATCCGG
>CAZUJO010000232.1:3149-6296 GCA_964619995.1 uncultured Leptospiraceae bacterium | reverse complement strand
GCCAGCGAAGTTGCAGGCGGCGCCCTTCTCGGAGCTAGACCGCGCGTGCGATTCCCGGACGACGAAGACCGACTCGACTTTCGCAGCCAGGCATCCGACCGTCAGCTCGGCGGAATGAGTCCCTCAACATTTCAAGTCTGCCGCCTGCTTCATTACCTGTTCGATCTCGTGATCATTGAGACCGTCGGAATCGGCCAGAACGAAATCGAAGTCCAGCGACTCGCAGACCGTGTATACCTCGTATTGCAGCCGTTAGCCGGCGATCAGATCCAGTTTCTGAAAGCCGGCATCATGGAAATCCCTGACGTGTTCATCCTGAACAAGAGCGATGAAGCCGAAGCGGCGCGCAAGAGCTATCACGCCCTGAAAGCCAGCCTTCAATTTTCAAGACCGGGCGAAGAGGACCGGATCCGCATTCTCCAGACGAGCGCGCTTCACGGCAATGGAATCGACGATGTCTGCGAAGATCTTCTGAACCTATGCCGCTCCGCGCGCAACCCGGCGGAAGGGATGCGTATCAAGGAAGAGCGCTATTTCAGCCAGTGGGTGCGCGATGAGTTCGGCAAGTACGGCCTGCGCGCGCTCGAACGCTTCGGCGGCGCCCACGCATGGATCACGGCGCGCGGCGGATACGACCGCGCCCAGGTTGCTTTTGCGCGGGAGCTGACGGGAAGTTAGGCGGCATTGCAGATCGATTTTTTCGAAGAGTTCCCGGGACCGGAATCATTCGCCCCGGCCAGGCTGCTCCGCGAAAAATGCGTAGTTTATATTGCCGCAAGAAGCCTCGCTGATTTTCAAAAATCCGCCGAACAGCTCAAATCCATTCAGCCCCTGGCAGAGCCCGGCTACTGGCCCATTCTGGAAAAGTCGTACTGGGTTTCCCCGTTTTCATATTCTTCTGAACTGGATCGACTCATCCAGGATCTTGAAGCGCTTCCGCAGACTCATGTGCTGATCGATCTGGAACTTCCGCTGCTTGCGCCCCGGTTGTTCTTCAGAAATTTCCACGGACTGTTCACCAATCGCCGGAGAATCCAGCGCATCGTTTCAAGCCGCCACCGCATCCTCACCGCAGTCTACCCTGCTACCGGACCGATCAGCGAGTCGATCCTGCGTTTCCTCGGAATCTGGCATCCGGGAGTGGAATCCTGCGTTATGTACTATACGAGCATGATCAAAAGCCAGCGGCTGCTCCAGTGGATGCAAACGGCAATCCGCAGGCGCGCAAAGCACGGCCACAGGACTGCGGGCCTCGGCTGCCTGGCCGCCGGAATTTTTGGGACGGAACCGATCCTTTCCCCCGAGGGTCTAAGCGTAGATATGGCCTTCCTGAGAGAGTCCGGTGTTGAACGCGCAGTGCTCTTCCGACTCGGTGGATGGAATAGCCGGTATGCGGACGCAGTTCGCAAATAAAAAAATAGCACTGCGGGGCAGTGCGGAAAAATAAGGTATATGCGCCGATTCGCTGTGATTGCTTTCGTCCTTTCTCTGTCGGCCCTGGCAGCCCAGGATCCGGCCGGACCCGCCCAGGAAGAATTGAATACGGCAGACCAGGCAAAGCAGCCGGCCGCGCCTCAGCCGCAGGACAAAGCAGAAGCCAGGCCAGAAACCTCTGCGCCCGAACATTACGGCAGCGTGCCTATGGGCCCGGACGGCAAACCGCTTCCGCTTTCAATGGAACAGATTGTGAAGATGGTGCTCGAGAACAACAACCTCGTGCGTATCCAGCAGCTCGAAATTCTGAAATCAGACACGGACCTTATGAAGGACGAATCCAAATACGCGCCGAAAATCGGCGGTTCGTATGAGGGATATGAGAAGCGCGACAAGCCGCAGTCCTCTACCCTGTTCAGCGGCGACAAAGTCTTTCAGGACAAGTACACCGCGTACGCAAACAAGCTTTTCAGCACCGGCACATACTTCGAAGTGCAGGGAACAGACACTCGCTTTGATTCCAATGCCGGCGAATCTGCTTCTGTGCAGGGCACGCTTCTTTCCAAACTGGCGCAGCCTTCGCTGCACACGGGCGCACTCACCTTCACTCTGCGCCAGGAACTTCTGAAAAACTCTTTTGGCTACAGCCAGCGGAAGTTAAACGACATCTATCGCAACAAAGCCGTCATTCAGCGCGAAGAGCTCACGCAGCAGCTTTCGCAGCTCGTCGTCAAAACGATGATCGACTACTGGTCCATGGCAATTGCCGAGGACAACGTACGGACGATCGAACTGCTGTTGACCAACACACGCAACATTCGCGACATCACGATCGGCAAGGCAAACCTGGGTCTTGCAGAGGCTTTTGAAATCAACCAGTGGAACGCCCTGACGGCGCAGGCAGAAAGCCAGCTCGCCGGCGCGCTTCTTGAAAGAAACAGCAAGCGCCGCGAACTGCTTCGCACGCTGAATCTGGATCCGACTCTTGAATTGAGCGGAGCCGCCGATCTGGAAAACAAACTGCCCGTGGACCTGAACGAAGGCGCAGACATCGCATACGCGAAAGCAAACCGGCCTGATATCAAGAACATCCGTCTGCAGATGGAAAATGCCAACCTGTCCTTTGACATCGCAGAAAACGCGGGGCTTCCTTCCATGTCCATTGGAGGCCAGTACACAAGCCGGGACCAGGGAAGACGCACGCTCTCCGCATTCAATGAAGTTCCGCACGGGACCTATCCCGAAAGCTCCATCCAGTTCAAAATGGAAATGCCTCTCTGGGACGAAGGCGTAAAGGTCGATCAGCGCAACGCAAAACTTGCGCAGAAGCAGCTCGCCATTCAGGCGCGTCAGCTCGACCGTCAGGTGGAAGATGAAATCCGCGACGGGCTCGAGAGAATTCGCACTTCCTATGACGCCGTGCGCAAAGCGGAATCCGGCGTTGAGCAGATGACGTATTTTTATTCAGGCCTTCTCGTGCGTTACCGTCAGGGACGGTTCACGGCAGTGGCCGTGAAGAATGCTCTCGACTCGCTTGTGCAGGCGCGATTTGCGCTCACTCAGGCTAAGATCAACTTCAACATCTCGCTGGTTCGCTACGAACTGGCGCGCAACACAGTCTGGAAAAAGTACAACGTCAACATTGACGAAGTCCTTGATCATCTGAAGACAGAAAAGTAATTCAGCCTCTGCCGCGCAGCATCTCGTCTGCCG
>CAZUJO010000232.1:0-3139 GCA_964619995.1 uncultured Leptospiraceae bacterium | reverse complement strand
CGTCGGCAAGCGCAGAACGGCCGAACTTCGCGCGTCCCCTCAGCAGGATTTCTCGTTTCTGTGAAAGCGAGCGAATCGCCTCGCGCTCAACGATCGGATCTGCAACCCCGGTCTTGAGCATCTTCACAATCGCAAGAATGCGGTATGCATCGATCGCGGGAGTCGCGCTCAGCTGAGTCCAGCCGCCGGAACGCTTCTCGACGCCTGCAGCCTGCAGGCAGCCCGCCGCGTGGACGCGAAAGAAACGCAGCGCAAACTCAAAGTCCTCGCATACAGAAAAATTCGGATCAAAGCCTCCCAGGCTCAGGAATACATCGCGGCGAATCAAGAAAGCAGAGAGAGAAATCAAACACCTGTGCACTGAGTCGCGCAGCATGTTTCCCGTATGCGGAAACGATTTCTCAGGCCGCTTCACGGGTTGATGGTTCTTTTTCCAGAGCTCGCCGCTCTGGCATGCTGCGAGATGCGGACGCTTTGCGAGAAATGCAAACTGATCCCCGAGCCGGCCGGGCATCCAGACATCATCGGAATCGAGAAATGCAATCCACTCGCTTCTGGCTTCGCGGGCGCCCAGGTTTCGCGCAGGGCCTGGTCCCTGCCCGCCGGACTCAAGAAACCGCAACGCTGCGCCGCTTTCGGAATGGATCTCCTTGAGTGAATCCGCGTCGGCCTGGTTTTCCTCCGGGGTTCCATCGAGCACAATGATCAACTCACGCGGCAGAACCTGTCCGCGCAGAACCGATTGCACAGCCTGCGGCAGAAGGCCCGGCCGATTGCGCACGGGGATGACGCACGAGGCGTCGCAAAAGACGGAACTGTCATCTTTGAGGCTCATTTCAGGGTTGAATGCGCGAAAGCGTGGTTCAGCTTCCGTTCGTGGACATTTTTGAATCGACCCGCATCTTCGAGCAGTGGATGGCCGCGCAGGGGGAAGTGGACCGGGAAGCTCTGGATCGCAAGCATGCTTTGATGGCAGAAGGGGCCTTTCCATTTCTACGGGCAACTTACTATTACTGGACCGTCGCATTCGCGCAGGAATGCCCTGATCTTGCGGCCGCGTCCCTTTGCCCGTCTGTGGGCGACACGCATCTTGAAAACTTCGGGACCTGGCGCGACTCCGAAGGAAGGCTTGTATGGGGAATCAACGATTATGATGAAGCGGCTCTGCTCCCGTGGACGAACGATCCAGTGCGACTGGCAACGAGCATCCTGCTGGCCGTCCAGGACGGACGCCTGGATCTGAAACCGCGCACTGTCTGCGAAGCGCTTTTGTCCGGCTATGCGCAGGGATGGGAAAAGCCCCGCGTGTTCGTTCTTGCGGAGAAGAACCGATGGCTCCGCGATATTGCGCGCCGTCAGATCAAAGATCCGGATCGATTTTTTGAGCGAATGGAATCCCTTGAGGATGCGGCGCCGCCGCCCCGGGTCGTGGAAGTGCTTTCGGGCGTTCTGCCTCCCGGATTTCGTGTGAAGCGGAGAACCGCCGGGGCGGGAAGTCTCGGAAGACAACGTTATGCGGCGATCTCGGAGTGGAACGGCGCAAGCATTGTTCGGGAGGTAAAGTTCACAGGACCTGTATCGCAGAGCTGCTTTGGGAATACGGTGCCGGGGCTTCGCGCGGAGATCTACTCGCAGCGAATCCAGAGCCCGGACCCGTTTCTCATCTTCCACCCGGACTGCACGATTCGACGCCTCGCTCCCGACTGCACGAAGATCGAAATCAGCCTCATTCAGAAAGCCGCCGACCAGATTCGTGTCGTATCCGCGATGGGAACGGAACTGGCAGCCGTCCACAGGATCGAATCATCAGGAAAAATCCCCTCCGATCTCAGGCGGCGGCCTTCATCGTGGCTCTACGACGCTGCCTGCCAGATGGCCGATGCGGTGACAGGCGCGCAAAAAATCTGGCGCAAGAAATGGAAGTCTTTGAGTTGACCTTTCTGCCCGAAAGCCGGATGCAAGTATATGCTCCGGGATTACGTAAAGCAGCTGCGCATCTACCAGTGGACGAAATCCGGCTTCGTCGTGATGCCTTTCGTATTCTCGGACTATCTTCCGGTTGTAGTCCGTTCGCCTTTTTCGGCCCCGGCCCTTGAGATCATCCTGAAGCTGGCGTCCGCTTTCTTCGCATTCTCCTGTCTCGCCAGCGCCGTGTACGTATTCAACGACTACAGAGACCGGCATCAGGACGCGCTGGACGAAAGAAAAAAACACAGACCGATCGCAAGCGGACGCATCGGCCCGGCCGGCGCGCTGGCGGCCATCATCATCCTCGTAACGATCTCCGCCTGGCTGGCATCCAATCTGCCGATTCCGTTTCGCATCATCCTGTGCATCTATCTGGCGCAGAACATCTTCTATACCTGGCTTGGAAAGAGAATCCTTCTGATCGATGTGTTTCTCATTTCGCTCGGCTTCGTCTTTCGCGTGCTCGCAGGCGCCGCGGCGCTGGACATATCCGCAAGCCCCTGGCTCCTCTCCTGTACTCTGTTCCTTTCCCTCTTCCTTGGATTTTTCAAAAGATACTACGAGCTTCGCACATCGCCTCCGGAGATCATGCTCGGCGGGCAGTACACTGCAGAGAGCCTGAAGAACTTCCTGAGCATCACCGCATCCCTCAGCCTGATGAATTATGCCATTTACACGCTGCAGGGCAGATACGCCGGCGAGCGGCTGTACTGGACCATTCCCCTTGTAGTGCTCGGCATCTTCCGCTACTACACGCTCATGGACCGTCCGGAACTCGAAGACGGCAATCCCTCCGACGTGCTGTTGACAGACAAGTTCCTCATCGCCGTCATAGGGACGTGGCTTTTGAGCTGCGCTGCGCTGATCCTTCATATCGGCGCCTGAGGCCCGGCCGACCGGGCCCAAAACTGCTTGATCGGCAGTCGCCGGATTCGAAATCTGATCCATGCCTACTTACTCCTACCAGTGCCAGGATTGCGGCCATGAGTATGAAGCGTTCCAGTCCATGAAGGACGACCCCCACACGGTCTGCCCTCAGTGCAAAGGGCGTGTGGAGCGATTGATCGGTGCAGGAGCGGGTATTGTATTCAAGGGCTCGGGCTTCTACGTTACGGATTATCGCAAACCGGACTCCAGTTCGAGCAGCTCCAGCAGCTCATCCAGTTCCAGT
>CAZUJO010000231.1:0-6319 GCA_964619995.1 uncultured Leptospiraceae bacterium | reverse complement strand
GTATGGATGCAGAAAAGTACAGGAGGTTTCTTTCGCAAGACTGTCAACTTCAGTTTGGTAATACCCCAATCGCAAAAGGCCATGTCGAAATTTTGAATGGTCTAAAGCAATTTTGGAATGCTATAGGCGGTCTTGACCACAGCTTTGTCAGTCTTCTGGGAAATGATTTTCATTTTGCGGCGGAGGCAATGATCGACTACAAGCGAAAGGATAGCAAAGTCGTAACAATTCCGTGCGTTACCCTTATTGAGCGAAATGGTGAAGGTCTTGCATCACGCATTAAGATATTGATCGATGTTGCTCCTTTATTCTCAAACTGACCTGCCCCCGAAATCCGGCTGAATAGAATCCGGCGGCCAGACTGGTGAGATCTGTCGAAAGTACGGTATTTCGGATCACAAGCTCTACAACTGGAGAGCAAAGTATGGCGGAATGGAACTGAGCGATTTCACAAAAAACTCAAACAGCTCTGTTCCATCCCACCGGATGAATGGCTGATCAGCGAGGTTATAAGATGACTTTCTGCGCCGCGCAGCGTGTTCCAGATTTTGAAGGTAGAGCACGGTGTCGTTCGTGCTTCAGCCATACGCACATTGTAAACGAACTTCGCATCGGAACCGACACCTAACGGTACGAAAGCCGCCGCTAGATTCTCTAAAATTGTGTGAAACAGTAGGCTCGATTGGTTTCTTTGTTGTGCAAGCTAAAACAGATCCCAGAAGGCAAGCACAGAGGGACACCCATCCGAACAACACAACGCACTTGAGTGTTTTAGGCGGTTTATTGCGCATAACCAGCGCTACACGCTAATAGAAATACGTATCCGGCCCGCCGTGAAAGTTCTTCCAGCAGTCTCTCTTTGCCATCAAGAGGGAATCGCGCTCCCACTGGACTGCCTGTAATGCCAGGTCCTCCACGCGCACCCCATACCGTTTTTCGAGGCGCGGAATCACTTCACTGCCCTCGGCTTTCAGGCGAATGAGCGACTGCATTTTCTGCTTCGCATCGGGCAGGGTTGCAAGCAGGTCCGGATCGAGTCGAATCACAATCCCGGCCTCAGTGGCCATGACGCGATCATACGCCGGCTCTCCTGTCGAGCAGAAGAGCGCTCCCTTCTCGATCACCGTCGTCAGAGTCGTGTAGTGTTCATGACCCGGGCGAAAGCGCCAGAGTACACGCGATCGCGCGATGCTCTGATCGCTCAGGCCCTGTTCGTCAATGATGCGCACGAGCGGGCCGGCCTCAACGCCCACGTAGCCCAGTCCGACGCCGCGAAGGCAGCGCGCATTCGCCTGGCTGTTTGCAATCCAGAAATCCTCGTATCCCAGGCAGGCCTGAAGGTTGCGAAACTCGCGGCCGCGCCGCGCCCAGGGATTATTGGATTCGCCAAAGACATTCCCGGCTCCAATGCTGAAGAAGGCAGGCCGCTCATCTGCGATAAAGCCGCTCGCAATCGGAACCGGCCAGAAAGACAACGCGGCAAATGCGATCAAGAGCGCATAACGTGCAGAGGAAGGTGATTGGACTGCTGGCAGCCTAAGATTCGGAATCGAAAGAAACATTCCGTCCGCAACCAGAAAGAGAATCGTCAGCGCCGGAAGCCAGAAACGAAACGCCATGAAATCTCCGCCCACGCGCACCATGTAGAAAGTGAGGAGCAAAAACAACCCCAGATCCCTGGCGGAGCGCGCAAGAAACACCGGCTTCTGCAGCGTGCGAAGTTTGTGCAGCAAAAGGACTGCAGCCACGAAACCGCCCGCAATCCAGATGGCCGGCGCATACATCAAAGAATGCGCAAGATACTTCAGGCCATGCGAGTAGTACGTGTCGAGGCCAGCCTTCGCATAATAGGGGTTTGCAAACAATGCGCCGAAGTAGGCGAAGCGAAACGAATGATAGAATCCGGAAATCAAGAGAGCGGGCGAGCCCCACTGAACGAGTGTCTTGAATCGCGCAGCAATCGGGCGGTCCTGTTTCCAGACATCGAACAGGATGAACACAGAATAGTACGCGTACACGAGCGCTGTTTCGGGTCGATCGAGGTAAAGAAGATTGAGAAGTACGGCCAGATAAGCCGGGTGGCGCAGGAGGCCGTGTTCCTGGACTTCGAGAAAGAAGAGGACGAGCAGAAAGAAAGCGAGGGAGAACTCCAGACCGGACGTTGAGAAGTCTCGAAACCCGGAAATGGAACAAAGCGCGACCGCGGCGAACGGGAACGCGCCGGCCGCAGACGCGCGCCGAATCAGGAAGTAAAGTCCAAGAAATGTAAAGAAGAGCCCCATCCCTGCAGCAACGGGCGCGAGCGGCAGGCCCATCCCGCGGAATATGATCAGAAGCGCGGCCCACAGGGGATGGCTCGTAACTTCGACGCGTTCCCCCGGGTTGTAGACAAAGCCGTAACCGTGGTAGAGATTCTCGATTGCGCGAAACGAAATGTATGCATCCTCCGTAACCCAGACCCGGCTGAGAACACTGAGAGCGCAGAGCGCAAAACAAATCGCATAAAAGAAGTTACGACGCACCTGCTCTGCTTACGAGACCCCGGGTCGATGCAAAGTAAAAAAAGAAGCGACTGATCACGAGGTCGGGGTCAGACTCGACCCATGCGGATCGCCGCGCTCATGATCGCCCTCCTTGCCGGCTGCACCGGCACATATGGCGGGCTCGACGGACCCGATGTAATCTCCCGCGATGATGCGGTTCGAAAGATCAACGATGCAAAGCTCGCCCGTATGAGTGTCTGCGGGTACAATCAGTCCGGAGCATTGCTCCTGTACAATGACTACGTTCGAAATCCGCGAAAAGTCCTGGATGGAGCTTATTATTCAACGCACGACGTCGACGTGTGTGTGCAGAGCATCTGGCTGACTCCGTGCGCTCAGTGGCCGCTCGACTGCGGCCTCTCCCCGAAAGAGTTTATCGAGCCCCCTTATTTTCAGGGGGGCTTTTAGCAGAGCCGAGGTAGCGCGAGAATCGAAACAGCCACAGGCACCAGGCGATGAAGAACACTAGCCCCGCATAGCTCAAGTGAGAGACGTAGGTCGATTCCATGATCCGCGCTGACACTCGCGTAAGGGCCGCAAGGATGATCAGCCCCAGGGTCCAATAAAGAGTTCTCTTTCCCGGCAGAGGCGACATCGCATGACCGCCGTGCGAAAGCGTTACCTGGACCATCACGCACGACAGGAAGAGCGATAGGCCCCCGATCCAGTACAGATGAACGGCATGCACCGCCGCCGCAGGCCACGCGGCATGCAGAGTGAAGCCAACAGCAAAGCAGAGCGAGGCGATCAGAAACGACCAGGCAATCACTCCCTTGAACTCTCTGAAATCTTGCAGATGAAAATATCGCAGCATCCACAGCCACGCGGCCGCGACTGCCGGCAAATCGGCGAACGGAAGCGCCGCGGCGTTCGCGGCCGCAGACAGCCAGAAGCCAAGAGCGACGACCACGGGCATCCAGCGTGGAATCCCCATCAAGCGTTCGCGCCACTTGAGTCGATTCGCAGAGCCGCTTACGGGAACCACGAGCATTGCGCCGGCCGCCAGCAGAATCTGGGGAATCATTCCATATAGAAATACATACGATCCACTTCGCTCGCCGGGAAACAGGAGCCAAAGAATCCCGCCGAGGATCCCGGTCGCAAGGCCGGAACAAATCAAGAATACGTACGATGGCGGACGGATAGAACGGCGAAGCGTCTGAATTGTAAATGCAAACAGGATCGCGCAGGAAAGTGCGATGACACCGCCAAATCCGCCAAGCAAGGCGGCAGGAATCGCGAGAATTTCCACCAGGAAAAGTGACACCGCCCAGGCGAGAGCGCCCTCCGGGACCGTCACCATCCTTGGGAACGCAGTCAGTATGAAACCCGTCATCGCCGGCAGAATGAAAACACCGGCTGCAAGCATCGCATGAAGATCGCGCGGATATGCAAGCGACCCGTCAGGAAGCGCAAGCCAACGCCGCTGCACTGCAATCGCCGGAATCCAGACGGCAGACAAAAGCAGCGCGCCCAGCCAGGAAATCGGGAAGAACAGGCGGTATGGATTCTCGCGCAACGTCATACGGTATTGCTGTAGCGTCCCTGGGTCTGACCGGCCAGATACGCGTCAAAAACCATGCAAATGTTTCGGATCACAAAGCGGCCCTGTTCAGAAACCTGGATGGAACGCGGAGCGACGATGAGAAGCCCGCGATCTGAAAATTCCTTCAGCGCTGCAAGTTCCGGCGCAAAGTATCGTTCAAATTCGATGTCGTATGCCTGTTCGATTTCATCGAAGCGAAGCGCGAGTCCGGTGATGAGCTGACGGATCACAGCTTTCCGCACTCTGTCATCGTGCGTCAGAATCAATCCGCGTTCCGTCGGCAGTTCGCCTGCCTGAATGTGACGATAGTACTCGATCAGGCTTTTTGTGTTCTGCGCATACCCCTCGGAAAATTCTCCAATCGACGTAACCCCAAAGCCAATCAACTCTGTGCCCCCGCGCGTAGAGTAACCCTGAAAGTTACGGCGAAGCGTTCCATCTTTCACGGCCCGCGTCAATTCGTCGTCCGGCAATGCGAAGTGGTCCATGCCGATGTACACGTATCCCGCTTCCTGCAGACGCGAAACAGCGTACGCCAGAATCTTCAGGCGCGTCTCCGCGGACGGAAGATCTTCCTTTGCGATGCGCGTCTGGTGCTTTTTCAGCCACGGCACGTAAGCAAAATTGAAAAGAGAGATTCGATCGGGGCGGAAATCAATGACGCGATCCATCGTGCCCTGGAACGTTTCTACAGTCTGCAACGGAAGCCCGTAGATCAGATCGAAGTTTACAGATTGAAATCCCCGACTGCGAAGATTCCTGTAAGCGCTTTCGGTTATGTCGAGCGGCTGGATTCGATTGATTGCCTCCTGCACAGCCGGATTGAAATCCTGCACGCCCAGGGAAGCCCGATTGAATCCAAGGTCGGCTAACGCTGCAATCTGATCGGGCGAGGTTTCGCGCGGGTCAAGCTCGATGCTGATCTCGGCGCCCGGCACGAAATCAAAGCGGCGGTAGATTTGCGCCATGAGCATGTTCATCTGCTCATGCGAAAGAAACGAAGGCGTTCCTCCTCCCCAGTGCAGCTGCTCGACCTTCATGCGCGCCTGCGTGTGTTCGCCGACGAGGTCCATTTCGCGCGTGAGCGCGCCAATGTATGGCTCCGCTTTCTCTTTGTTCTTCGTGTAGATCACGTTGCATGCGCAGAAATAGCAGATGTTGCGGCAGAACGGCAGATGAAAGTAGAGCGAAATCGGCCGCGCTGGATCAATATTGCGCAGTAACATTGCATAATCGCTCTTTCCGACCTGATCTGAAAAAGCGGTCGCTGCCGGATAGCTGGTATACCGCGGGCCCGGCTTGCTGTATTGCTTGAGAAGCTCGATTTCCATGTTCGAAATTAGACCACTTTCATGCTCCTGTTTCCATGACATTTGTCATAAGAGTTCATTGATTGTACCGAAAGTCCTCTTGACTTCTGTCAAAACGAGTATCTGAGTTGCAGAATCCAGGTGCGTCCTTCGAGCGCGGGTGATCCGTCGGAAACGGCGGCGTCGCCCGCATTGCTGTTCATCGGGTAGAGATTTCCAGACTGGAGCAGGTTCTTGCCCGTAAAGGTCAGTTCGAGCTCCGGCAGGAATCGGTAACCCGCGCTTGCATTGAGAATGTGGTTTCCTTCGACGCGAGATCCTACGGGTGAATACCAGTTCGCATAGTAGAGATAGTTCACAGAAAACACCCAGGCGCGCGGCGATAGAGCAAGGTTGAGTCGAGTGACGTTCTCGGGGAAGGCGCGCAGGTGCTGATTGTACTTCTGGCTCGTTAGATACATCCCTCCGTTATACGGGCTGAAATACATGCTGTCGGAGACTCGCAGCACGCGCACCGTCGACTGAGAAAGACTGGCAGAAAGCCATGATAACTTCCAGTTCACGACCGCTTCAGCGCCGCCGGTTCGAATCACACCCGGCAGGTTGCGAAAGTAGAAATAGCCGTTCCAGTCTCCCGGTTGATCTGTCCCGATCCGCGGCATTTTGTAAACCGTCGGATCGGCGTAGATGACGCCCACATCAATGACTCGTTCAATAATGTTTACAAAATTTACAATTTCGAAGCTCCATTGGGATGAAGCCTGGTACGTGAGGGCAGCTTCGTATGTGCGCATCTTCTCCGGCTGAAGACGTGGAATATCTCCGTAGTACGTCGGCTGCTTGTACGCGTCCGTCGTTGGAATCCGGGCGAGACTCACCTTATCGAAGTTATCTGCGCGCAAGAGACCATCGCCCTGGAA
>CAZUJO010000230.1:0-6347 GCA_964619995.1 uncultured Leptospiraceae bacterium | reverse complement strand
ATTGTTGTTCTTGCGCTCCTGTTCTTTTATCGCGGCACGACTTTTTCCCGCGCCGTCATTCTGTATTTCGCATGTGCCTCGGTTGTGGTCCATGCGGGAGGGCATTTCCTTTTCCGGAAGTTCCTGGAACGCATGCGCGCCCGCGGATACAATACTCGCAGCGTTCTCGTGCTCGGCACCGGTCCGGCTGCCGTCCGTTTCGTGCGCTCGCTGCTCAAACACAGCATTTATGGCTTTCGCGTGGTCGGCATGGTCGGTCCGGCGCGCACCCTCGGCAGCGACCTCAAGCATCTGCATGCCGGCAATCTCAAGGACTGGAAGAAGGCGTCGCGAAAACACAATCCTGACGTGGTCATCTATGCCCTCCCGTACCAGCCCGCGCTCCTGCACGAAGTGATCGATGCATGTGACGCCGAAGGCATCGACTGCCGGTTCATTCCTGACATGATGGACATCATCGCCGCGCATTCGCGCATCGAGGATCTCGACGGAATCCCGCTGTTCATTATCCGGGACACACCGCTGAAGAACGGCTACAATCGCTTCATCAAGCGGACCTTTGACATTGCGTTTTCGTCTCTCGTGATCCTGCTCGGGATGCCTGTGTTTCTGCTCCTGGCGGCGCTCGTGAAGCTGTCATCCCCGGGGCCTGTGTTCTTCCGGCAGGAAAGGGTAGGGCTGGACCGCCGGATCTTCCAGGTTTACAAGTTTCGCACGATGGTCGTGCAGGAGAAGAAGAGCTCAGATACGATCTGGGGTTCGCGCACAGATGCGCGCGTAACGGCTGTGGGACGCATCCTTCGCCGCACGTCGCTGGATGAGCTGCCGCAATTCTTCAATGTTCTGATCGGAGACATGTCTGTCGTCGGTCCAAGGCCGGAGCGGCCGCATTTTGTTGAACAGTTCAAGAAGAGTGTGACGCATTACATGAGGCGACATGCCGCGAAATCAGGCATTACGGGCTGGGCGCAGATCGAGGGCTTTCGCGGCGATACGTCGATTGAGAAGCGCGTTGAGGCCGACATCTACTACATTGAGAACTGGTCTCTCTGGCTCGATATCTTCATCGTGTTAAAAACGATCCCGTCGATGATTCGCAATCCCGGCGAATAAGCAAAAAAGGGTTTCCTCCCGGCAGATTTGTAATCGATCTGTCGACAATAAAGAGAGCGTACGCGAAAGCGGAGGAAGCCATGTCCAGAAAGGTTCTCGTAGTTGATGATTCAGCGTCCATTCGGAAGGTAGTCAGCCTGACCTTGAAGGGCGCAGGCTACGAAATTGATGAAGCGGTCGACGGGCAGGACGCTCTGTCGAAGCTTGCCGGCTCAAAATACAATCTGATCATCTGCGACATAAACATGCCGAACATGGACGGGCTTACGTTCCTTCGCACAATGCGGCAGAGCGAGGCGAGCAAGTTTACTCCCGTCATCATGCTGACCACTGAATCCCAGGAAGAAAAGAAATGGGAAGGGCAGGAAGCCGGCGCGCGCGCCTGGATTGTAAAGCCTTTCAAGCCGGAGCAGCTTCTCAGCGCGGTATCAAAGCTGATTCTGTAACGTCGTATGAATGCTGCCCAGAAGGACAGGTTTCGCGTCCGCTTCCCGGGCGATCTAACCATTTCAAACTGCGGACCTTTGAAAGCGAGTCTGCTGTCTCTTCTCTCACGCAAGGGCGATTTGCATCTGGACTTCAGCCAGGTGGAAGAAATGGATTCGGCCGGCCTCCAGGTCATCCTCGCGTTTGAGCGCGAAGCGGTTTCGCGCGGTGTGAACATTGAATATACTCTCTCGGATCGCGCGAAGCGAATCGCTGAAATTTACGGATTATCATGGACCTGAGCGAAGCCAGAGACGTATTCATGCAGGAGTCGAGCGAGCTGCTCGATCGAATGGAAGCCCTGCTGATCGAGGAGTCTCAGAACCCGCGGGGCGAACGTGAAACCATTGATTCTCTGTTCCGCGTCGTGCACACGATCAAAGGCTCGGCTGGAATTTTTGGTTTCGAAACGATTGAAAAGTTTTCGCATGAACTGGAATCCCTTCTCGACGACGCGCGCAGCGGAAAGCGCTCATTCGACATGCCGCTGGTCGAACTGCTTCTTCGCTGCCGCGATCATCTTTCCAATCTCCTTCAGCTGCTTTCCGTGCGCGAAGAATCCGCGGGCGCTGTACTTTCCGCGCAGTTAAATGAAACGCAGTCACAGCTTCTTTCCGAAGTCCGCCTGCTTGCGGGCTCATCCCAAGCGCCTTCCCGGGCACAGTCAAATCCAGCTTCGCAGCCCGGCTCGCTTTCGACCTTTGAAATTTCGCTCTGGTTTCGTCCTGAGCTCTTTCAGCATGGTCTCGATCCTCTTCCAGTTGTCCGCAATCTTCGCGCCTGCGGCGAAGTTGTTTCCTTTCATCTGAACACAGACAGACTGCCGGCGCTCTCCGCCATGCATCCGGAGACGTGCTATCTCGGATGCGAAATGCGCCTGCGCACGGAGTTGACTGAGGCGCAGATTCGATCCGAGCTCGAGTTCGTGCAGGAAGACTGCGAAATCGAAATCCGAATGCAGCCAGCAGCCGCTCAGCCTGAAACCCGCCCCGAACCGGCTGCCGCCCCATCCGCGCCGGCGGCCACGGTGCAGTCTGCGCAGCAGGCTCCCAGAGAGACTTCGCAGGGAAGCCCGGCCATGCCGACCGATTCGAGGTTTGTGCGCGTTGAGTCTGCCCGGCTCGATCACCTGGTCAATCTGGTCGGCGAGCTTGTAATTCAATCGGCGCATCTGAACCAGGTTGCGGAGAAGTCCGGCGTAATGGATCTTGCGGAGTCTGCGGATTCCGTTTACAAAATCGTGAGCGCCCTTCGAGACCACGCATTCGGTCTTCGCATGATTCCGATCGGCGGAGTCTTCAGCCGATTCCAGCGGGTCATTCATGATCTGAAAAGCGAACTGGGCAAAGAGGTTCATCTCGAGCTCAAAGGTCAGGAGACCGAGCTCGACAAGTCCATGGTCGAGCGCCTGTATGATCCCCTGCTGCACCTCGTGCGAAATTCGCTCGATCACGGGATCGAATCGCCCGATGAGCGCGTGCGGGCCGGCAAGCCCGCCGGTGCCGTCATTCGTTTGAGCGCGCGCCACGAAGCGTCTGAAATCATAATCGAGGTGGAAGACGACGGCCGCGGATTGAACACGGAGAAGATTCTTGCACGCGCGCGCGACCGCGGGCTCGTCCGACCCGAGGAGACCCCGGATGAGGCGGAGATTCACAGGCTGATCTTTCAGGCTGGATTTTCCACGGCAGAAAAAGTCACGAATCTTTCCGGGCGCGGCGTTGGAATGGATGTTGTGAAGCGCGAAATCCAGGGCATGCGCGGCCGCATTGACATTGAATCGAGAAGGGGAAAAGGCAGCCTCATTCGCATTCGCCTGCCTCTCACGCTTGCCATAATTGACGGATTGTGCGTCCGGATCGGTGAATCGTTCTTTGTGGTTCCTCTCGACATCGTTGTCGAATGTTTGGAATTCCAGGGACGCGCCGGCGGCATGATCGACCTTCGGGGAGAGGCGCTGCCCCTCATCCACCTGGACCGGGTCTTCAACATTGTCTCCGCACAGGACGACAATGAAAACATTGTAGTAGTTCAACATGCCGGACGACGGGCCGGGGTCGCGGTGCAGGAAATCATGGGAGAAGTTCAGTCCGTGATCCGGCCGATTGGCAAGATGCTCGGAGACGTGGAGGGGATCAGTGGCAGCACGATCCTCGGCGACGGTACGATTGCGTTGATTCTTGATCTTGCGGCAATCGTGGACGGCCTTGTGCGAAAGGACCGCGAACCGCGGCCTATGGTGAACTTGAGAACGATCAGAGGCCCGGAGGTTCAGGGATGAAAAATCTGAAAATCACACACAGACTGTTCATCTTGATTGTTGTGTTCGCGATTCCTCTTGGAGTCCTTGCCTATCGAGAGATCTCCGCTCTGGTCGAAGTCGTTCATTACAAGCATGTTCGCGTTCAGGCCTTCGAAATGATGCATCCGATGATTGATGCGAGGACGAAAGTGCTCTACAGGCGCGGCATTGCAGCCATGGCCACACGCGGCGAAATTCCGCAGCAGTTTGTTGCAGATGCAGACCTGATCATTACGGGTCATCTGGAAGAGCACACAAAGATTCTGAAGAAGTACGGCGATGTGTCCGGCGTGCAGAAGAAGTTTGAGGAAGTCCAGAAAGACTGGGCTGCCCTGAAAGACAATCAGGCGAAACTGTCAACCGAGGAATCCTACATACGGCATACAGAGCTTGCGAACAAGATTCAAACGATCACACGCGCATACGGATCCGTTTCCACCCTGGACCTTGAAGAAGAAGGGATGCTCTATTATCCCATGGCCATATCCACCTCCGATGTGCCGCGCCTTTATGACATCATGTATCAATACATGAGCCGCGCGGCCGAGTTCTCAAGCGACGGTAAGATTGCCGCCGATGAGGCCGCAATTCTCCACGAGATCGGTGTGCAGATTGAAGACGTTCAAACGAATCTGCGGACCTCTCTCGAAATCACGGAAAGAGAATACCCGGGATACCAGGCAAGACTGGCCCCCAAATTCGAAGCGGCAGATAAGGAATTTGAGAAGTTTCAAAAGCTGGTCGATGCGACTTTGATCAACGGGGACGGCAAAGTGGAGCGCAAGGCTCTGGTTGCGGCGGCCACGAGCGCAGCATCAAAGCTCGAAGAATTTCACGACGGCAACGGCGAAGCCCTGATTGAGGGATACGAAACCGTGGCCCGCCAGAAGACGATGCTTCTTGCAGGCATCGGAGCCGTGGTCGCTCTTTCGATCGGGTTTGCTCTTCTTCTAGGATATCTGACCACGCGAAGTCTTTCGCGATCGCTCGCGCACGTGATCAAGAACATGGACCTGATTGGAAGCGGCAAACTCGACAACGAGATCGAAGCCAAAACCAAGGACGAAATCGGAACCATTCTCAAATACCTGAGCGATATGCAGTCCAGCCTGCGCGTCACTGTCGAGGAAAACGTCCGCGTGCGGACCGCAGTTGACAACTCCTCGACCATGATCATGATTGCGGACCCAACGCGCAGCATCGTTTACGCGAACGCCGCAATGAATTCATTCTTCCAGCGCGCGGAGAAAGACATTCAGCGCGACCTTGCCGGTTTTGACCGGAATCGTCTGCTGGGAATGAAGTTTGATGAGTTCAGCCGCAAAGGACAGAGCTTCACGGACCTCGAACGCACGGAAATCAATCTGGGCGGTCATGTGATCCGCGTCGCCGCAAGCGCGATTGTCTCTGTAATCGGGGAGCGTCTCGGAACCGTGCTTGAGTGGACGGACCGGACGAACGAAGTCAACGCTGAGCAGGAAATCGAGGCGCTCGTGGCCGCGGCAGCCAGGGGCGATTTCTCCATGCGGATGGAGCTCGAGGGCAAACAGGGATTCTTCAAAAAGCTCGGCGCAGAGATCAACAACCTGATGCAGGTGAGCGCATCGGGCCTGGCTGATGTGGCGCGAGTGCTCGGCGCGATGGCAAACGGCAACCTGACTGAGCGAATAACCTCTGACTATGCCGGGACCTTTGGAGAATTGAAAAACTATTCAAACAACACCGCCGAGAGACTGGCAGAGATCATTGCGCGAGTCCGGGAATCGGCGGAATCCCTTGCGAGCGCATCCGAAGAAGTGAGCGCCACAGCGCAGAGCCTGAGCCAGGGCTCAAGCGAGCAGGCTGCAAGCGTGGAAGAAACGAGTTCGTCGCTCGAGGAAATGAGCGCCACGATCGCGCAGAACGCAGACAACGCCCGCACCACGAACCAGATCGCGAATCGGACGGCAAAGGAATCCGAAGAAGGCGGGAAGGCGGTGGCCGATACCGTGGCCGCCATGAAGCAGATCGCAGACAAGATCGGTATTATTGAGGAAATCGCCTATCAGACGAACCTTCTCGCGCTGAATGCGGCGATTGAAGCGGCGAGAGCCGGCGAGCACGGAAAGGGATTTGCCGTTGTGGCCTCTGAAGTGCGAAAACTCGCGCAGCGTTCCCAGACGGCCGCTCAGGAAATCAGCGGACTCGCCGGCGGAAGCGTCGAGATCGCAGTTCGGGCAGGGACCTTGCTGAATGAGATCCTGCCGTCGATCAAGCGCACGGCCGATCTGGTTCAGGAAATCACGGCCGCGTCGGAAGAGCAGAATCTGAACGTAGGCCAGATGAACACAGCCGTGCAGCAGCTCGATAAACTTGCGCAGCAGAATGCTTCCGTGTCTGAAGAGCTTGCCGCTACCTCCGAGGAAATGAGCGGCCAGGCGCAGCAGCTTTCGCAGCTCATGGAATT
>CAZUJO010000229.1:0-6373 GCA_964619995.1 uncultured Leptospiraceae bacterium | reverse complement strand
GGACTGGCAGCCGAAGAGACTGTGTCTCTAACAGATGCGGGCGGATTGGTCCTTGCGACGTACGGCCTGCCCGATGTGGCTCCGTTTCGCGTTCGAGCATCGACGGGGCAGACACTCTGGCGCTCCTGGCCCTCCTATGACAGCCCGGAATCCTGGAGTGTGCGATGAGACGAACTGCATGCCTTCTCCTCCTCCTGTCGCGGCCTGTGACGTTATTCGCCTTTGAAGAGGACGCGCCGTTGTATGGGGGCGCTTCCCCGGTCCGTTTCAGTCTGGGGGGCCGTATGTCTGTTTCGAGCATCTGGGCAGATCGACTTGCATCCGCTTCCGCAGGTAGAAACACAGATGCTCCGGAATCGCGCGAAGAGCGGTCTCTCGACGCCCTTGTGCTGGTCCAGGCCCGAAAGCAGGAAGCCGATGAAGGCGATTTCATCTACAACTTGAACGCGGCGGCCGAAGCTGGAGAAAAGACATCCATTTCACGCGGTTCCACGCTCTTTCTTGGACTGTCCCTCTGCCCGGACGCTGCCTGCGTGCTCGGACTCGGCCGGGTCCGCGCCGATGCGCGATCGGAGGCACCGGCTCCCTTTGCGGATCCAACCGCGTCTTCACATGCCGAGTTTCTTACAGGAAGCGAAGGCGGCCGAACGGGCGCCGGGGTATTCCTTCGCGGCGAACATGCGGGGCTTGAGCTTCTGCCGTTTCTGGTTCCGTCCGCGAACAGCCCGCCATCCGAAAAGCATCCGCAGGAGAAAGGGGGACGCGCCCAGGCATTCCTGCTTTTCGCCAACGCCGGCCTGACCGTGCACTACGAGCAGTTGAGTCAGAAGTCTGCGGCGGGAAAATTCCCGGGCACAGACCGTCTTGAATTTACAGGCGCCGGGCTCTACGTCGCGCGCCCCGAGGGATTCCTCCAATTCTACCTGCGCGCAGGAATCGAGCGGGTTTCTGGACGTTATTCGACCATGCACGCCGGGGAGTCTGCTTCCACGCGCGCCGACATCGACGGCCAGGCGATTCGCAGCGGTGTCATGGCCGGAATCGGGCCCGTGCGGCTTGTGGGCGACTTCTTTCTGCCCGAACCGCCGTCCACGGCGGACGGCAGCCGCAGGCGAAACGAAAAATCCGGATACATCGGAATGATTCCATTCTTTGATGATTCGCTCATCGCCCGCTTTGACCGAAACCCATTCCCCCTGCTGTGCGGCTCCGAATGCGGCGGGATCGATGCGCGAAAAGAAACTGTGTTTCGCAGCGCCGCCGCTGTCGCCCGATTGCGCCTCGGGCTTCAGACGACCCGCCTCCAGGTCTTCCTGGGAGGAGAGATTTTTCGCGCCCTCGCGCCCCGCACGGATGAATCATCCAATCCGTTTCTGCGCATTCGACCCGACCCCGAGCAGCCCGAGTTCCGCGAGGCGTCCATCCGCATCTCCTGGACCGCTGGCCGGGGAACTCTGCATGCGCGCTACCAGAGACTCTACGGAAAAGTCGACCGCAGAATGCGTCTGATCGGGCAGTCCGGCGAAATCATGATTGCGCGGGAATTGTTTTGAACGGAACGGGAAGAAGAACGGCTACCGTCTCAGACATGACACCTTTCGGTTTTCGGTCCGTCATGCTCCCCACGATCGCGTTACCACTGCTAGTCGCTCTCTCTGCCGTTTCCTGCATGCACCGGAAGCATGCGCCCCTGGCAGGAATCCTGGTTGCGGGCGCGGAAAGTTTCTTGTTTACCCGGCCCGGAGAAAACGATCCTCAGATCCGCGACAGAATCGTTCGCGAGATCGACGCAGCTTCCGTGGAAGTGCGCCTCTGGTGCTACGAACTCGGCGAGCCGCAAATACTCGATGCGCTGATTCGGGCAAACCGCCGCGGCATACGGCTCACGATCACCGGCTCGCCGGATCAAGACTACGATGAACTGAAATCGGCCCGGGTGGCGTTCCACATACGGCCGCGAAGCGGGCTGCAGCATTCCAAGGCGTTCCTCATAGACGGGCAGAGCTTCATCTCAGGGACGGGGAACTTCACAACGAGCGATCTTTTCCATAACAACAATGCATTCTTCTTTCTGCGGGTTAGCCCGCAGACCGGCCGCGAAATCGCTTCTGCGCTCGACGCCGCAGACGGAGATGCTCATCCCGTCGACCTTCCCTTTCGAGGCCGCATGCTGGTTGGCCCATCGAGAGGCCGCTTGATTCAGAGCATTCTTGTGCGGCGCGTTCTTGAGGCAAGGCAGAGCGTCCGTTATTTGATCTTCAGCCACACGGATCCTGTGTTGTCCTCGGCAATCTTGTGGTCCGCGCAGAACGGCGTCCTCGTGGAAGGCATCTACGATTCGGATGCGTCAGGACTGCCCGATGAAGCGCAGGCGCTCCACGATGCGCTCGCGGGCACGACGGGCTTCATTTACGGCGACGGCAACCGCGCAGAGTTCCTGGACACCGACGGAAACCTTCATGGAGGACATCTGCACCACAAGACGATGATTCTGGACGATTCAATCGTGCTCACAGGTTCCTTCAACTATTCGATGAGCGCACGTGACTCAAACCAGGAGTTGTTCTTTGAATTTCGCGATCCCGTTGCGGCCCTTCTCTTTCGCGAAGAGTTCGAAAGAGTTCAGAAGAGGTCCCGCATCTTCGCACGCGGCGCAAAGAACGAGTCGATCGCCGTGAGTGACGACTCTGGAATCCTCTGTGCATCTTCGATTCGCCGTCTAACGGTATTCCGCGGGACGGGAGCGGCATTCGGAGCCGATCACTTTCGATCCGGCGCCTGCGTGCGCCCTTCCGACCGGAGCACGGAAAGCGCCGGAGTTTCGCATGGAACAAAGTTCCCGCTCGCCGGCAGCGCCCGGCTCGTTCACAATCTGGCATGGATGGGAAGGCTCGACGGACCCACCCTTCCGGAAGCAGGAAGCGCGGCCCCGATCTTTCGCGCGGCCAATGGAACGATCTGGCTTTCTGCACCGCGCGCCTACACCGGCGCGTATGTATTTTCATCGTCCGGGCTTTCGCAGGCGGCTGTGAGCAGGCTTTCGCCCGAGGTCTACAGCATTTCCCCGCCGGTCTCCGGCGATTTCGTCCTGCTTCTGAGCGGCGAAACCGGATTCGAAGCGGGCTGCATCTACACCGGACAGACCGTGGACGGGCCGGTCCTCGACTACGTGCAGGCGATGGAGTACGAAGGAAAAAAAGTCACCTGCGTCGCCGCCGAGTGACAAAAAAGACGCAAGAAACCCGGACGCCTTACTTGACAAAACGCAGGGCAGTCCGAGGGTCTTGACGTTGATCTCTATACCTGGCTATCGCTTCACTGATTCTATTTCCGAAACGGAGCGCATCGCCGTCTATCGTGGCACGCGGCTGTCGGACGGACGTCCGGTAACGGCGCGCGCCATGAAATCCCGCTACCCGGACCCGCGCGAACTGGCGCGCATGAGAAGAGACCACGAAATTTCGAGCACTCTCGATGTGCGCGGAGTGCTCCGGTCAGCCGGACTCTACCCGCATCGAAGCGGCCTTGCGATTGTGTTTGAGGATCCGGGAGCAGTCAGTCTGGCTTCTCTGCCGGACCAGGGCGTGCGCTCCATCTTCGATTTTCTGCGCATCGCAATCAAACTGACGGAAGTCATCGGTGCCGTTCACAAAAAGAAGATCGTTCACAAGAACATCTCTCCGGAAGTCATACTTCTTCATCCGCAGACCGGCGAAATCTTCCTTTCAGACTTCGGCATATCATCGACGCTGTCGCGAGAGAACGCGGGGCTTTTGACACCTGACCAGATCGAAGGGTCCCTGCCCTACATCGCGCCTGAACAAACAGGGCGCATGAACCGTTCCGTCGACTACCGCGCGGACTTCTATTCTCTCGGCATCACTCTGTTCGAACTCCTGACCGGACATTTGCCTTTTGAAAGCCAGGACGCAATGGAGCTCGTTCATTTCCATATTGCGCGCAACCTGCCTGCGGCTTCGCGCGCACGGTACGATGACACCGTTCCCCGGGCTGTTGAAGATATCCTCGCAAGACTCACAGCAAAGAATCCAGAAGACAGATACAAGAGCGCTGCCGGTCTCGCACGGGATCTGCAGGAATGCATGGATCAGCTTCAGGCGAAAGGGGCCGTTCAGGGATTCACCGCGGGTGCGCGGGACTATTCCGATTCTTTTCAGATTCCGCAGACGTTATTCGGCCGTGAGAGAGAGCGGGAATCCCTGCTTTCGGCGTACGAGCGCGTATGCGAAGGCGAACCGATTCTTGCGCTCGTATCCGGAAGATCCGGCGCCGGAAAAACCGCCCTGATTCATGAGATTCTCAGGCCGATGACGAAGAGCCACGGATACTTCACATCCGGGAAATTTGAAGCTCACAAACGCGACGTGCCTTACAGCGCTGTGATCAGCGCGTTCGAAGAACTCATTCGCCAGCTTTTGACGGAAAGCAAAGACCGAATGGCCGCCTGGAAAGACAGCATCGTGCGGGCGTTCGGCATGAACGGACAGGTCCTGATTGATGTAATTCCCGACCTTCAGCTCATTGTGGGAGAACAGGCGCCGGTTCCTGACCTGCCGCCCACAGAGGCGCGCAACCGCTTTCACCTCGTGTTCCAGAACTTTGTGCGCGTTTTCGCAACGCGCGAACATCCCCTGACGATCTTCCTCGACGACCTCCAGTGGACCGACGCGGCCACGCTCGGCCTGATTCGCACGCTGCTCCTCGATCCGGACCTCAAACATCTCTTCATTGTAGGCTCTTACCGCGACAATGAAGTGCCGGACGCGCATCCGCTCACGCTCACGCTCGAAGACCTGCGCAAAAACGGCATCAAGCCCCTGGAGCTGAAGCTCGCTCTGCTCGGCCCGCGCGACGTGCGATCGCTTGTGCTCGGCGCGCTTGCGCTTCCCGAGGGACGCGGTTCGCTCGCAGACGATCTGGCAGACGCGGTCTTCCGCAAGACAGACGGAAACCCGTTCTACTGCGGCGAATTCCTCAAGAGCCTGCATCAGGACGGCCTGATCTTCTTCGATGAACAGAACGGCCATTTCAACTACGACATACTGAGAATCCGGGCGCAGGCAATGTCCGATGATCTCGTTCGCATCATTTCTGCGAACATCGTTCAACTTTCTGATTCGGGCCGCGAGCTCATCCGCATGGCGTCGTGCCTTGGCAGCAAATTCGATCTTCGCACGCTGGCGCTCTGCTCGGACCGCACGCAGGCCAGAACCGCAGGCGAGATGGAAGAGCTGATGATCGAAGGGCTCGTCGTTTCTCTGGACGACACCTACAAATACGCCGCGTTCTCTGAAAGCGGATCTGATCTGGCCGTTGATTATCGTTTCGTGCACGACCAGGTGCATCACGCCGCATACTCGCTGCTAAACGAAGACGAAAAGAAAGAGGCGCATCTGAAGATTGCGCGCCACCTTCTGTCCAGCCTTGCCTTCGGAGAGCGCGATGACAGAATTCTCGAAATCACGCACCATCTGAACCAGGGGCGCGAGCTGATCCTGGACGCAGAGGAACGCCTGCGTCTGATCGAACTCAATATTCAGGCGGCGAAGAAAGCGAAGGACGCGAGCGCCTATGAAGAAGCGCTCCGGCATTTCGGGGTCGCCTTTGATGCGCTGCCTGCGGACGCCGCAGAAAAGCATTACGACATTTTCATGCAGATCCACCGGGAACTCGGTGAAATCAATTACATCCTGAATGATCCGCGCAATGCGGAGAAGTATTTTGCAAAAGTCCTGGAGAAGGCGCGCAGCCCGCTCGAAAAGGTGCGTGTGTATGAGCTGAAGATTGCCATGCACGCCGGACGGGGCGAAAGACAGGATGCGATTGCGCTGGGCCTGGAAGTGCTTTCGCTGCTCGGCGTCAAGATTCCTCCGAAGCCTTCGCCGGCGCAGGTAAAATCGGAAATGAGCGCGGCCGAGAAATCCCTTCAGGGCAAAAACCCGGACCGGCTGGTGGACCTTCATCTTATGGAAGATCCTTCCAACCAGGCTGCAATGCGAGTCCTCATGCAGATTGCAACTCCTGCATTCGCCGGCAGCCCGGCCCTGTTCTCCACGATCATTGCGCGGATGATTCTCCTTACGATCAAGAACGGCAATGCTCCGGCCTCTGCGTACGCGTACGCTGCATACGGAATGCTTCTCTGCGGCGCCGGCGATACAGAGCGGGGCGTGCGAATCGGTCATATGGCGCTGGACCTTGTCGAGAAGCTCGAAGCGCGCGATCTCAAATGCCGCGTGTACTTCCTGTATGCGGCAGGAGTCCATCACTGGAAGCATCATGCGCGCGAAGATGCCGAATATCTCATGCATGCGTATCAGGCCGGACTTGAAACCGGCGACCTGGAATACGT
>CAZUJO010000228.1:3843-6412 GCA_964619995.1 uncultured Leptospiraceae bacterium | reverse complement strand
GGATACAAGGAGCTTTCAGACAAGGCACTGACAGATTTCCTGAAAGATTCCTCAGATGTTGAAGTGGATGCGTTCTTCTATACGCAGAAGCTCAGGCTTCAGGCTGCTTCGGAATACATATTTGGTACTGGAAGCGAAGAAACGCGGAAGCATTCAAAAGATATCGCGGACGTAGGAACGCTTGGGAAATGGATTGGAGCGGCTCCAGATTCGCAGATGAGCGGCTTCTGGGATAGAGCTGGAGGAAATTCGTATTCAAGCGATGCCAGCACAAAGGGGCTCGTGGCGCAGTATGGCCTTGCGGGGGGATTTGGCGAACTGGGTGAATATGGTACGCGGCCATCCGGTGTGATTCCTTTCGGATTCTACGTTCAACTGCAGTTCCTCGGAGAACAGCTGGGCAAAGCAGATCAAGGAGTGATTGAACAGGCTGTAAAGCATGCGAATGCTACAGGCAAGGTTGCCGCGATTTCTGCCGGTGTAGGGGCCATAAACGGCGTTGGAGTAGCTTCCAGCAGTTTTGCATCCGGAACGTTATCCGGAATTGCATCCGGACTTTCCACTACGGCAAGTTTCGCAGAATTCGGCGCGATCAGCGGCGCTATGGGCGAACTGCTCGGAAGTACACCGCTTGGAACTCTCATGAACCAGTTCAATCCGATGACGATGATTGCAAATTCCCTGTACAACGTGCGTGTGGGAAGCCAGATCAATCACATCAAAGAAGGATACCTGTGGGAAGCACAGGGTCTGAACATGATCAAGCAGCCTCTGGTGATTTTAGGCAGCGCCGCTGTGGGGTATGCGGCCGCGCCGGCCGGAGACCCATTGAGCAAGATCATTGCTGGTATTGTGGGACCGGCGCTGGTATTCCTGGGCGAATCGATTCAGGTGAATCCAACGACCGGAGAACGAGCGCTGAAGGCGACCGACAAGGCCGCGATTGCGACGGGACTTGCCGTCGCGGGAGCGCTGTTTGGAGGCTCGGCGGCCACGCTGGGAGACCAGATGGCGATCGGAGCGGCGACGAGCCTTGCCGGCGGCGGAATGCGATACGACGAAGAAGGCCAGTCGCAGGGCTGGAGTTTGTTGTCGTCTAACGGTGATTTCCATGGGGAGCAGGCTCTGCTGGGTGCTGCTGTGGCCGTTGGCGGTGCTTACGGGAATGCGAAATTCGCCAATGACGGCATGAGCCGGCTGGAGAAGGCAGTTCTGAGCGATGTGATCTCTACTGGCCTGAATGTGACAGCACAGTATGGAGCGCAGCAGGTCTGGGGAGCAGAACACTCCAGTTATGCGGCGATGAACCGCGTGGACCTGAGCAGGCTGGGTGCGCTTGGCGCGAGTCTGGGTATTGCGGACTATCAGGATGAAGCGGCGAAGGAGGTGAAACAGAAGTATGAACTCGCCATGGCGCTTGCGAAGCAATCCAACGATCAGAGCAAGCAGGAGCAGGCCAAGTGGATTCTTCTGGGACTCGGGTATCGTGAACAGGACGTAAAAGGGCTGCTGGCGTATGAAGCCAAATCTATCAGCAAAACGAATGCCGCCTACCTTGCGTGGACTGCCCTCAACCCGACCCTGCAGGTGAATGAGGCCCAGTTCTGGCAGCTGTACAATGCGCTTGGTGAGAATGCCTCGATGGCGGACATTCAGGATCTGGTGAACCGGACGGCAGGCAAGGATGTCGCGATCGACTGGGGAACGATAGGCGACAAGGCGCAGCAGGTCCGAGGCTTCGATGCAATGAACCAGGAGCTGCAGGCACAGCTGCAGTCCATGGCAAACATGGTGAAGAACGTGAGTGCCATGCCGCACGTATCGGGACCGGCCGTCGGCTCAGCCCGTTGGTGGGACAACGGCCTCGAAGCATCCTCCGCGCCGCGCGACGGCGCTCCGGCTCAAGGTGGAGCGCGGCCGGAAGGTCCGGGATTCATGGAAATGGCCGAGCGGCTGGCAAATCTGATGAATCGCTTCCAGACCATGCAATATGCCGGTGCCGCGAAAGGTCTGATCGATACGATCGTTACCGGCTCGAAGTCTGTGGATCTTTTGTGGCAGGCGAAGGAGATTGCGAAGGTGCTGGGTCAGCCGATCCCGGCGGAGCTGGAGCATGCATCGGTAACGGATCTTCTGGAGTTGGGGCAGACGCAGCTGTACAAAGACCTGCGTCTCAATCCGGAGAACGGTTTTGAGAAGATCGTGTTTACCGCCAATGAACTGGGGTCCATGCTTCTGATGCCGCAGGGGGGCGCGGCAAAGGTAGTGACGAAGGTCAGCTTGCTCGAGCGGGTGCAGGGCTGGTTCGGAGCGCTGGACAAGGCAACGGATTTCAGCGCAGGCATGATGGATCTGGCCACTGTGGCGCGGGAGGAGCAGCTTCTTGCGCCGACGCTGAAGTCCATGACGGCGCGTCTTTCCGCGAATCCGATAGCATGGGTTGACGAGATTGCGCTTCAGACAAACCTGCTGGCATTGAATGCCGGCGTCGAGGCGGCGCGGGCGGGCGATGCCGGCAAGGGCTTTGCCGTGGTGGCGGACGAGGTGCGTGCGCTCTCCGACCGGTCTG
>CAZUJO010000228.1:0-3833 GCA_964619995.1 uncultured Leptospiraceae bacterium | reverse complement strand
CGCTTCAGACTGAGAACATACTGTTCGAAACGACAGAATCGATCTCAATATCCGGAAAGCGGGCGATTGATCGAGGAAATAGTTATGAGGCTGGCGTTCGGGGGTTATACGGGGAGACCCCATTCAAGCAACGCGTGTATGAAGCTCTCGTGGATGGCCAGTTGGTAGACGGCATAGCAGATCATGTTGCAAATATCGGGGGAAAAAGTACGGCCATTGAAGCGAAGTTTGTGAAGGATTGGCTCAAATCCATCAGGAATCCATTGAATAAATACGCGAACAGACCATGGGCGGTCAAGGCACGAGAAGAAGTGCTGAATCAGGCAAGAAAGTATAGCAACGCATTTCCGCAGACGATATATCACACCAATAGCGCGGAGTTTGCTCAATATTATACGAAAATCTTCCGTGACGCTGGAATTGAGAATATTAAATTCCTCATAACGCCCGTAAAATAGACAAAGGGAGCATAAGATGAGTAGAGAGCAAATGGAGAAACTTCTTGGATTAGGCAAAATAGCAACGGGGCGCACTATCCCCGGATTGGAACCTGCTAAGGATATGGAGTTCTGCTATATTTCTGAAAGTAATCAAATTGAGTTCCCGCAATTTTTCAAGACTCTTGTGAGGCATGTGACTCCGCCCATTCCCAAGAATGGCGGCGCGGTGATTGAGGGTTGCCGCATTGTACTACCCGACGGTGAAGCTTTCCAGGCAATCTCGTATCGTGGTGACATTTCCGAGTGGCGAGAGCAAATTTCTCGTGGTGCAAAGGCACTAAAATCAAAAATCGCGAGGATCGTGAACGGGGAGCTCCAGATAGAATCACAGGAGAAGGCTGTTCCACTGGAAGCCTGTAAGATTGAATTTGACTGAGACGGGGAGGACTATCTCGCGCACGCATGATCCCTGTACCCTCCAAAAATTCACGCCGCGCTCCTATAAGTGTATCTGGACGACAATCCACGGACTCTTGGAAGGCGAATAACGTCCTCAGGTGAGCCCCGGGGTTCATTTGGTCTGCCGGAGGGTGTATCCAGACCCAGGGTCGTGTGGGTCCGGTCATCATTGTAATGCTTCACATACTCCAGGAGAAGCCCGCGAAGATGCTGTTCGCTCAGTGGGATGACATGGTCGGTAAGTTCACGTCTGCAGGTTCTCACCCAGCGTTCGGCGACGCCGTTCTGCCATGGATTCATGATGCGCGTGAAGTGGGCGTGAACATCCATCACATCGCGCAGCCAGCGGCCTGCAGCCCGGGAAACGGCATCATTGTCGGAGATAAGGATTCGCGGATGCGAATCCTTAATGCAGCTCTGAATTGATTCGCACTTCTTGAGCGCTCGGCAATCCGATTGCCATCAGACTCGCGGCCGTAGGGGCGAAATCGGTTGACACGGCCGCTAATATATACTAAGGTATATACATGGAAACCGCGAAAATATTTCAGAATGGTAGCAGCCAGGCTGTAAGGCTCCCCAAAGAATTTCGCCTGCCTGGAAAAGAAGTCTATGTGCGCAAGCTGGGCGGAATGGTGTTGCTGGTTCCTAAAAAGGGGATGTGGAAGCAATGGTATGAGAATCTTTCTGGTTTTTCGGAGGATTTCATGGCTGAACGCAACCAGCCGGCCTCGCAGAAGAGAAAAGGACTGTGAAGTACCTTCTTGATACTGACATCTGCATCTATATTATCAAGAAGCGCCCATCGAACGTGTATGCGCGGCTTAAGAAAATGTCAATTGAAGATGTGGGCGTTTCTAGCCTTACCGTGGCCGAACTTGCGTACGGCGTCGCAAAGAGTCAACGCAGCGAAGAGAACCGCATGAAGCTAACGCAGTTCCTGGCTCCGTTTAAAATACTGTCTTTCGACGGATCTGCGGCGCTAGCTTACGGAGCTATCCGGGCGGAATTGGAAGCGAAAGGCCAAACGATTGGCGGGATTGATATGCTGATCGCAGCCCAGGCGGTCGCGGAAGAAGTGACACTGGTCTCAAACAACGCACGAGAGTTTAGCCGGATATCAAAGCTGAAGCTGGAGAACTGGGTCGGTTCTCGACGTTAAAGCGCGCAGCGTTCGTTAACGTCGCAGCTGCGGATCGATCGAAATCAGCGGACCGGAATCTCGTGCAAACGCAGCGGCAATAGTTTGGCCAAATGGTAAAAATCCTTATCTTTCGTGAAAATCCCGTAATCTTCGGTCACCGCTGTCGCAGCAATCAGCAGATCAATGAAACTCGCCGTGACTCCTTTCTCGCGGCATTTGTTGTAGTATTCTGCGGCCGTTTCGTAATGTATCGTAGAGAGCACCAGGTCCGGAAACGCTCGCAGCGACTTTCGTAAATGTTCAAAAGCTTCCCGACTCCTGAGGCCAGACAGCAATTCTTGTCGGATCGGACCCAGCATCACAACTCGGTGGGCTTCGATCAATGAATTCAGCTCCATGGCAATATCTGAGCGGGCTCCTTTCGGACGGCGAAAAGCTTCCGACCAAACGCTCGTATCTACGATGACTCTCATTTGGACTTCGGCTTTCTGCGCCGGAGTTTCTTGTAATCATAATCCGCATCGTAATCGATTGTCCCGAAGAGCTTTACGATTTCCATCTGCCTGCGCCTTTCAATGAACTCTCGCAACGCCGAATTCACGGTCTCTTTCTTGGACGGGAATTGCCCCAATTTCTTGGCCTCAGACAGCAGTTTTTCGTCGATCGCAAGGTTGGTCGCCATACTTACACATTGTATTACACAATAGAATGTGTCAACGGATTTCTATCGCCGGTTTCTGATGCCGCAATCTGGTTGCCATTCAGGAACACCGGCTATCCTGTTGGAACCATGATCATCCGAGAGCGGATCAACATATTCAGTGATGACCGCGGTGGCGGCGAATTGTTGGGTGTGCTCCGTGCGCGCGGCTTGCCTGCGCAAGTAGCGAGGGGATTCATCGCGGTTGATGCGATAATTCCGCCGGCCGTGCATGAATAGGAGAAGTAATGCCAGGTTTTGGATATTTGTGCGACCCGACAGAGATTGTGACTTACGTGGAGGCTACCTTCGGGATGGCGGCCATTGAAGAATCTGACTGCTTCGTTTTCGCGAATGGAGAGCTCGTTGTTTATCGCGGGAACCAGCGCAAGCAAGAAACACCTAGCGTATCGGTGCTTGCTAGCGCCTCCCGCCCGGCGAAGGAAGCGTTTAGCGGGGCTAAGAAGCAATATGAGGCTCCGGAACGCGAGGTGATACTTAGCTTCATGGGAAGATCGTTTTACCGAGAGTACTATGGTGAAGAGCCGCCGCAGTTCCCCTGATCACGCAGTCTTCCAACAACGGTTTTGAGGAGCAGAGTCCGTGCAACTTCAGCTCCCTGACAACGTTATCCGGCGAGCTGATGGAGAGCCTACCTGATGCACACGCCCTCTGAATTG
Source organism: uncultured Leptospiraceae bacterium (assembly GCA_964619995.1). GTDB lineage: Bacteria > Spirochaetota > Leptospiria > Leptospirales > Leptonemataceae > JAEUSB01. Next base: position 410 of record CAZUJO010000228.1, on the reverse strand, counting down.
GTTGCAAACTTCGCGGATACTACGTGAATTGCCGTGGTGAAAGCGTAACGTGGAAGACTTGTACTCGATTTTTCTCACAGGAAAAAGAAATCCTGATCTAGAAGGGCCACCGACCCTGGGCTCGCCACATTGGCTTGAGGGCGAATACTCATTGTCTGATGCTGCGAGCAAACTTCGGGAACTGGAAGCCGAGGGGTGGGTAGCTACAATCGCGGAGTCCGCCTACAGAAGTCCCCGGGTGGATCGTGACACGGCGATGAAAGTAGCGCGCGTGCATTTGGATGCGATCGAGAAAGAGCTCGAAGCCCGATATGGGGAAGCAATCCCATGCGAGAGTCTGTAAAGACTGTCCGTGATTCTATAAAAAGTGATCAAAATATAAATGAAAGTGAATTTGTAAAAGTCTTTCG
>CAZUJO010000227.1:0-6425 GCA_964619995.1 uncultured Leptospiraceae bacterium | reverse complement strand
GAGCTGATCGAATCGCAGAAGCTCGAAAGCCTGGGGAGGCTTGCGAGCGGAATTGCGCATGATTTCAATAACTTGCTCGGGATCATACTCGGCTACGCCTCTCTTCTGAGCACTGAACCATTGGCGCCTAACGTGCTCACAAAGGTGGACGCGATTCAGCAGGCCACCCTGCGCGGCGCTTCTCTCGTAAAGCAGCTGCTTACGATTGCTCACAAAGGGGACGCGCGGTTCGGCGCGGTTGCTGTAAACGGCATCGTAGAAGAGATCATCAAGCTGTTGAAGGGCACATTCCCGCGCACCATTGCGATCACATCCGAAATGGCGCCGGACCTTCCGCTCATACGCGGCGACGCCTCTCAAATTCACCAGGTTTTGTTGAATCTGTGCGTCAACGCGCGCGATGCGATGACGGAAGGCGGCAGTCTGAGCATTCGCACGAAACTTGCGCCGCGCGCGGAAGCAGCGGCGGATATTCCTCGGGCTCAGGCCGACTCCTATGTCTGCATCGAAGTGGCAGACACGGGCAGCGGGATGAGCGCGGAAACCAGGCGTCACATCTTTGAGCCCTTCTTCTCCACGAAAGGACCTGGAAAGGGCAGCGGACTCGGGCTTGCGCTTGTGCATTCGATCGTGGAAAATCATGGCGGCCACGTTTCGCTGGATACTGCGCCCGGCAAAGGAAGCCGCTTTCGCGTATATCTTCCGGTGGCTCCGTCCGGCGCAAGCGCCGTGCTTTCAACGGTTACGCCGGCCGCTCCTTCGGGCGGCATGGAAACGGTGCTCGTCATTGAGGATGAGCCGCTGCTCGCCGAGATGCTTCAGGCCACCCTTGCAAGCCACGGCTATCATGTGCTGCTCGCAGGAGACGGCGAAGAAGGAATCTCCATGTTCCGCCGGCACCAGGGAGACCTTGACGTGATAGTATGCGATCTCGGGCTCCCGCGCGTGTCCGGCCGGGAAGTCGTGAAGCTGATCCGGGGCGAAGATCCGCAGGCGCGCATTGTGGTCGCAAGCGGTTTTGTCGATCCGGAGGTTCGGGCTGAGTTGAAGGCGGCGGGGGTTTCCGCAATCGTACAGAAGCCGTATCACCTCACGGAGATTCTGAGCGCCCTTCGCGCTGCTCTCGATACGAACGCGCCGTAAGAGGCTACGCGTAGCGGTCGACCGGCGTGCTCGTGACAATTCGAGTATGCTGATAGCGCATCACAAGATAGCCGTCGCGCGAAAAAGAGAATTGAAGCAGGTTGGAAGCGAAACCCTTCTTGCGAAGGAAGTCAGGAATCACTTTGTTGATTACCTTTTCAAATGAGTTCTCTTCGACCGGGATAGAAAGCGCGTTCAAAATGGCGCGATGATCGGAAAGGATTTCAGACCGCTTAACAGCGAGAAGGTTCTGCCACCGGCTCTTCGCGTCTGAATCCGGGCCGCCTTCGACTTTTTCGGCCGCCCACTTCACTCCGCCAATGGCCCATTTCAGAAACTTCAAATACTTGCCGCCGGCCATCGGGATTTCGTCGAGCACGCTTTCGTCGCTCGGAGTCTTCTCTGTTTTTACGCGCAGAAGGGCGCCGCCGCGAAGCACGGCATGACTGTCCAGGCCTGCATTGCAGCTCTGGATTCTCTGGCGCACGGCGGATTCAGGCTCAGCCTCATCTGCTGCAATCGCTCCAGCCACATCGTCCAGGCTGCAACTCTGCTCTGCGACATACACGTACGAATCCACGTCGCAGTATGCAACTGCATTGTGAGTCCCGGAGTTTCCCTGGATGACGACGTAGCGTTCGAGCTTCATAAAGCGACGACGTAGCCGCTTAACCGGCATCTGGCGAGCGATTTTGCGCGGAAATCGGCGGTTTTCTTGACATTTCTCAAGTTCTCTTCGCCGTTTCTGCGGCCGTTTAGTGGTCGACATCGGGCCGACCGATCGCGACTCTGACTTAACGGCAAAAAACAAGGCAATGGAAACAACAGCCACTCGGCATCACGAAATCAAAGAAACAGAAAGCGTAGTCATTCGATTCTCGGGAGATTCCGGCGACGGAATGCAGCTCACCGGGATGCAGTTCACAGACACCACGGCCATTCTCGGCAACGATCTCAGCACATTCCCAGAATTCCCCGCAGAAATTCGCGCCCCCGCGGGAACGCTTGCAGGCGTATCTGGATTTCAGGTTCATTTCGGCAGCAAGGAGATATTCACTCCGGGCGATAAGTACGATGTGCTCGTTGCAATGAATGCGGCGGCGCTGAAGGCGGACCTGAAAAACCTCCGCGAACACGGTGTGATCATTGTGAATACGGCCGGTTTCGACGAAAGAAACCTGAAGCTCGCGCAGTATGCGGAAGGCGCTCAGCCCCTTTCGGATGGAAGCCTCGATCACTACCGCGTTTACAAAATCGATGTCTCGCGTCTGACGAAAGACGCCATGGGAGACCTGGAAATCTCGGCGAAAGACGTCGATCGGTCGAAGAACATGTTTGTGCTCGGCCTCCTTTTCTGGATGTTCGACCGCCCCATGGACAACACGGAGCATTTCATCCGGGATAAGTTTGCAAAGAAGCCTGCGATTCAGGATGCAAACATCCGCGCGCTGCGCGCCGGTTACAATTACGGCGAAACAGCCGAAATGTTCACCACGCGCTTTCACGTGGCGAAGGCAAAACTGCCGCCCGGCGTTTATAGAAATATCACCGGGAACCAGGCCCTTGCCATCGGCCTGATTGCTGCCGGAGAGAAATCAGGACTTCCGATCTTTCTGGGTTCCTATCCGATTACTCCTGCTTCCGATATCCTGCATGAGCTTTCGCGCTACAAGGCGAACGGTGTGCGCACTTTCCAGGCAGAAGATGAAATCGCGGCGATCACTTCGGCGATCGGCGCAGCTTACGCGGGCGCGCTTGCTGTCACGACCACAGCCGGTCCCGGCCTTGCGCTCAAGACAGAAGCGATGGGATTTGCGACGATGCTCGAAATCCCTCTCGTAGTCATCGACGTTCAGCGCGGCGGTCCTTCTACGGGCCTTCCGACTCGCACAGAGCAGGCGGATCTCCTGATGGCCATGTACGGCCGTCACGGCGAAGCCCCTCTTCCGATTCTCGCTGTGTCTTCGCCGGCAGACTGCTTTGATACAATCTACGAAGCATGCCGCATAACGCTCGAACACATGACTCCGGTGATTGTTTTGAGCGACGGCTCCGAACCCTGGAAGTTTCCTTCTGAATCAGAACTCGCGCCGATTCGCGTGCGCTTTGTGAAAGAGAACAACAATCCGTCCGGCGGAACGTTCCTGTCATACAAGCGCGATGAGCGCCTGGTTCGTCCCTGGGTCATCCCTGGAACAAAAGGACTGGAGCACAGAATCGGCGGTCTCGAAAAGCAGCACGAAACAGGCAACGTTTCCTACGATCCTGCGAACCACGAACGCATGGTGAAACTGCGCGCTGAGAAAGTGGACCGCATCGCGGACGGCATTGCAAACGCTTCCGTCGATTCCGGCCGCGAAGGCGCAAAAGTCTGCGTTCTCGGCTGGGGTTCTACATACGGCTCAATCAAGGGCGCCGTCACCGAGCTTCTTGCCGAAGGCGCTGACGTAGCCCACGTTCATCTGCGCCATCTGAATCCTTTCCCGAAAAATCTGGGCGATCTTCTGCGCGGTTTTGGAAAGGTGCTCATTCCTGAAATCAACAACGGGCAGCTGGTCCATCTGATCCGCTCAAAGTATCTGATTCCGGCCGAACCGCAGAACAAGGTCATGGGTCTTCCGTACACGACCACTGAAATCAAATCCAAAATCAAGGAGATGCTATGAGCGCTCCCGCTACGCTAGAAAAACTCACTCCGAAAGACTTCGCATCCAGCCAGGAAGTGAAATGGTGCCCGGGCTGCGGGGACTATTCGATTCTCAAGCAGGTCCAAACCGTATTCCCCGAGCTCGAAGTGGAGCGCGAGAAATTCGTAATCGTATCGGGCATTGGCTGCTCTTCGCGGTTTCCTTATTACATGGAAACCTACGGCGTGCACAGCATCCACGGCCGCGCGTTTGCCGTGGCTTCGGGGATCAAAGCAACGAATCCCGATCTGCATGTATGGGTTGTAACCGGAGACGGCGATGCACTGTCGATCGGAGGAAACCACTTCGTGCATCTCATGCGCCGGAACTTCGACATCAAGGTCATGATGTTCAACAATCAGATCTACGGTCTGACGAAAGGGCAGTATTCACCGACTTCTGAAAAAGGAAAGCACACGAAGAGCACTCCATACGGATCGCTCGATGAGCCATTCAATCCTGCCGAGCTGGCGCTCGGCGCGAAGGCATCGTTTGTTGCGCGCACGCTCGACCGCGATCCGAAGCACATGCAGTCTATGATCCGCCGTTCGCACGATCATAAAGGAACCAGCTTCCTTGAGATCTACCAGAACTGCCCCGTGTTCAACGACGGCACATTCTTCGCATTCAGCGACCGCGAAACACGCAAAGAGGAAGCGATCTTTGTGGAAGAAGGCAAGCCGCTTATTTTCGGCCAGAACGACGACAAAGGCATCAAGCTCGACGGCCTGAAGCCCGTCGTTGTGGATCTGAATCAGAGCGGAGTTTCCCGCGATGACCTGTGGATTCACGATGAATCCGACAAAACGAAAGCCGTCATTCTCGCGCGCTTCTTTGAGCAGCCGGGCCATCACGGTCTTCCCAGACCTTTCGGCGTTTTCTTCAGCGAAGTGCGCGCCTGCTACGAAGATGACCTCGATCATCAGATTGAACATCTGCGCGCCACGAAAGGGAAGATTCCTCTGAGCAAGATTCTCTCCGGCGACCGCACCTGGGAAATTCACTGAAACTCTAAATGCAAAAGGCCGCGCAATCGCGGCCTTCTTTTGTCCGCTCGCCATGCCCCGGCTTCGGGGCGGGGCGATGGCCGGACCTCTCCAATGCCGGGTATCGTTAGCAGCGGGGCGCTTTCGCGCCCCTTGCATTTCAGTCCTACTGCTGCACGCAGATGATCTTCATGTTTGAAGTGCAGTCAACGTTCGTGTTGCTCGTCACGTTGCCCAGCGTGCTCTTGATCCAGGTCTGCGCATAGTAATGTGGGAACGGATTCACCGGCGCAGTCTGGTAGGTCCAGCCAGCGCAGTTGTCCCGGTAGGCCGGGTCCCCAACATTCTGTGCCGGCGTGCTCGACTGCGTTGCCGCAGTCATGTTTCCGTTCATGCCCGTCCAGAACTCATCCGAGCCTGTTGTGGAGAAGTCCAGGGACATTCCGAATGGAATGAGACCGGCCGAGTTCGCGATGAACATGTGCGCCGTTGAGTCGGAACATGCGAGCGACGATGAACATCGGTAGTAGTAGTAGTTCGGCGTCAGAACCCATCCCACCTGGCCGGCGCTTGACGTTCCGTCTGTCGTTGCAATGCGACGGTTGCTTGAGTCATCGCTGACGATCAGAGCCTTGTAAGTGCCGCTCGGCGCATAGGCCGGCTTACCTGTGGAGCAGTAGTTGTCCGCGCCGCCTACGCCAGCCAGGGTCATTTCACCGGGAACTGCCGTTGAATAAACAAAGATCGCCTTTCCAGGCGGTTCGTCGTCCTGGTTGTTCACGGCGGCGTTGCCGGGGTTCTGACCCGTGTAGACCGGATCGGTAGTCGTCACGGTAAGCGCAACGTTGAACGGCTGTGTTCCATCCGCATAGGAGTCATCTGCGCCCGTTACCGTAAACGTCAGGCGATTTGCATCCGAACTGCAGGAAGCATTCGTGGGGCTTGCGCCGCTGATGGTCTTGCCCGCAGTAAATGTTACATTTGACGGGCTTACCGATCCGCATTCAGATCCTGAGCAGGCGGCGTTGATCTGCACGCTGTTGACATTGTTTGCCCCAAGACAGATGTCGATCGTCGCTGTCTGCGCAGGCGTGTTCTCTTTCGTTGTGCCGGTTACATTGATGTAATAGCGCTGCTCATTGTCTGTCGTCTGCGCATTGATGTCGGCCGTGTTGTAGGTCAGACCTCCGGTCGCTGCCGCTGTGGTCACATCCCAGGTGACTGTGCCGTCCAGTGCCGTATCATCCACATGGCTCAGAGCGATGCGGTTCGTTCCCGTGCTCAGAGTGTTGTAGTTGCCGCTGTCAATGGTCACGCTTGCCGGCACAGTGCCTTCTGTCGTAAGCGTGCTTGTGAGGCCGACATTCACTGCTGATCCGGGGCTCGCTTTCGTAATGAGCCACATGTAGGTCGTGCTCGAGGGCTCAGCTCCGCTCAGTCTGCCGCGTGAATCGCCGTATGGCTGACCCGAGAAGTTGCAGGGCTGAATGAGGTGCGTGTTGTCGTTGTCACATGAGCGCATCACAAATGTTGGTTTCGGAATCGAGCTGTAGGTCGTGTCCGTAGTAGTCGTGGTAAACGAAATCGTGTAGTCCAGGTTTCCATTTCC
>CAZUJO010000226.1:720-6468 GCA_964619995.1 uncultured Leptospiraceae bacterium | reverse complement strand
ATCTAATCCCCTCCTGTGATCCCGAGCAACCCGGATTGAATGCGCCGCATACCTTCCGTGTCATTCCGGCAGTACAGCTTCAGCGCATGACGCACGCCAGCGATCACCTCATGGTCTCTCTCGTTCTGGAGAGCCTCGAAAGCCTTCGACGCTGAACCACCGTCCTGTATCTCAAGGTTTCCGTAGTCCAGGTCAGGGGCAAAAATCGGAAGAACGGCCTTGATAGAATTGCTGCCCAGCATTCTCGGATCGTAGAAGAACCCGCCTCTAAAAACATCCAGCAGATCACGTATTCTCCCAATCAGCTGCTCGATGGACTGCCTGCGCTCTGGGAACAAATCGGCCAGTTCACGAAGCCTTGCGATCTCGAAAACCTTGTTGTAGACGAGAACGCTTCCCTCTGTGCCAGCCGCACGCAACAACTGCTCGACGAATTCTCTCCTCGGATCGGACCCGGTTTCCGCCAGGAAGTCAATCCAGCGGACGTCGCTTGAATTCTCCACAGTGCCGTAGCAGAACTGGAACGGGACCTGTTGATATGGCCTCGTTCCCTTGAATAACGGAACGGCAGCGAATATCGTTTCAAAATCCATAAACTGGAGCGGATCACTCAGAGAATCCATGAAGCTCCTGATAGCGTGCCGATCAACGAAAGGCTTCCGGTCCTTGTGTGCCTGTACCGCCACTGTGGCCCGCCCGACAGGAAAATCATCGGGAATGTCCTCGATGCGTACCACGCCCGAGCGATACAATTTGAAGAGACGACGACTACGCAATCGAGGTAGATCGAAGATCGAGGGCTCAGGAATATGCTTCCAACAATGACCGATGTAATCACATCCATACGGGACGTGGCAATGTTCACCGATATCGATTACAGGCTCCACGGATTCCTGCAGTACTCTGCGAAGGCGCTTAACGTCTGTTTCAATGTCAGCCATCTGACTGCGACATGTTTCTAAAACGGAAACTCTTGCGAAGAGTCCTTCAACATCAAGAGCGTCTCGCAGAATGTACTCCCGATTCAAATGAACGATGGAGAAGTCTACGACTTTCAAACCAGAGCCGGACAGGACATAGTATTGAAGGGCTGCGTCGGTCTCGTAGGTTTCACTTACGCCCATACTCGACTTCACTTCAAAAACTCGCCAGCTGTCTCCGTCACGAACCAGGATATCGACAGCGCAATAGACTCCATCGTAAGAGAACGCCGCCTCATAGATCACGTTCTTTCCGTGATGGATCAGCTTGTGCGTGTAGCTCACCTGATCTTCTGCATCAGGCTTCTCTTCGGCCGACACACCGCCGGGAAAGAGTTGTCTGGCGAGGACGCCAATGTCCGACCCCTGTCTGAAAACGTGTGTAAGGGTCGCATCAGGCGAATCCCTCAGTTCTGGCCGGTATCGGGAAAGGTACAGGGACTTCTCGCACTGGAGCCCTCGCATGAAACCAGATTTACTTATGCGGTCTCGAATCTGCATTTCTGGCTCCCGGTTATGATCATAGTAGCAGTATGGCGCACGCCTGCGACACTTTCATGGCGAGAGCCGTCCAAATTATGTGAGACCTTCCAATTCTGTCACACCAATGCTCTATCATATTGACTATGAGAACAGCGAACATTCTGCGGCAAATAACCAACCTGACCTCTCAGGATGCCGACACCCGCCTTGCTGCCGTTAAGTATCTGTCCACATTAACGAACGTTCAAGACAAGCTGGCAGCAATTCCATTCCTTGGCAATGCCCTACTCGATGAACAACAGACCGTCGTGTCCGTGGCTGCGATCACCCTTGCGGTTACGGGCGATCAACTCGGAGAGGACGACCGATATGCCACGGGCATCGCAGAAATCATACCGCAGATAAAGAAGGCAAGAAAGCAATGGGCGAGCCATCGGCAGATTTCAAGGAGTCTGGATGCGCTGGTCGCTCCTGTTTCTGGCTGGTCACAAGAACTACGGGACATGACGTATCGAATCATCGATCGACTGGAGCTACAGAGCTTCATGGTCGAGGGCAGATGTCACCTCAAACATTTTGGAGATGAGAATCGATTCGGCTACATTCTCTTACAGGATGCGATGGATTACCGTTTCGTGATCCACATCACCGAATCTGATCAAACCGAGACGTTCAAGACTCTGGACAAGCTGATTGCAGCGGGCTGGGTGGTCGACTGAGACCGTCCACGAAGCGGATTCTTGTCGACACTCATCGTGGCTGATCACAGGTTCTTTGCATGGATGAAGCATCAAGGCTAAATTCGGCACACACCCTGGTGTGGTATCTGGCGAAGAAAACGTCCCCCAAGTATCCAGCTTGGCGGGATGCCGTCATATCCTTCTTCTACAACCTCCATGAAGTGGCATCACAAAACTATGCGCTTTCGCTCGACTTGAAGCGGGTCGACGGCCTCTACGTTTTCCACAACGACAATATGGCCTTCTATCTACAGATTTATCAACAGCATGCGCTGTTGCATCTCAAGCAAGAATGCCTCATGTGGCGCTGGCCGAAATTGAACCAGTTCACTCCTCACAAGGGGTCATGGGCTGAGATGTACAAGATCAGGGACCCACGTGAACTCAACTCGCTTGTGAGCTTCACTTCGACGCTGCCGAAGACCTCTCGGGCGGCCTACTATGCCTCTTCCCGAACAATTCCTGTTCAGGTGCAAAGAATTGTCTGGGATCGTGATAAAGGTCGGTGCCGATCTTGCGGGTCTACAGAGGAACTCCACTTTGACCATATCATTCCCTTTTCGAAGAACGGGACGAGTAAGGATGACAAGAACGTCCAAATCCTCTGTGCCAAGTGCAACCTGCGGAAAGGAAATCGTATGTTCCTTTAGGGACAGCGGTCGTCCTGATTCGATCAGAAACGAACGCCAAATTAAGCCCGCACGTCTCAAGCGAGGTGTGGCAACATCGTGGAACGGCACCGTGCCAGTTTTTTTGCCCATCCTCTGCCCCGGCCCTGCGGCACGCACAAAGATAACCCAAACATCTAATTGGAGTTATTCCATGTTCCTCAAGAATCAAAACATAACATTCAGGATTGAAGATCAAAATGCGCAACGTTGCTTTCCCATCTCGAAAGAAATGGAAGACCTCGAATACGACGATGAAGCGCAGAGCCTCGTCTTCCAGAGCCGCACGATGAAGATCATGCCATCGGACAGCACGATCTTCGTTCTCGCACGAGACGGCAAAGAATTCAGAATTCCGATGAGCCCTCGACAGCACGGAAAATTTCCTGGCGCCGCTCTCGATATTGAAGACGGGGCCATCAAAATCTATCTTCGACTAACCCTTTTTCCAAGGCACAAGGCAGCCATGACAGTAATCCTGTACACATCACCGTTTCGACCCGATCTCAATGACGTTCTGCAGAGATGGGATCGCATCGAGGCAGAAAAGCGGCGAAAGCGGACAGTCTGCGACGACTCAACGACAAGTTACAATCATGAACCCGATGGACTTCTACAGGACTTCTTCAGTAAGGGAGACTCCTCACCAAATCGATGATAATACTCAGGGAGATAACCGAGTGAAGTTCCACTGCCGCCTGGATGAGGACGTGTATTTTTCATTGAAGAGGCTTGCGACAAATGAGAGCCGGTCAGTTTCGAAGCAACTCAATCGGCTGCTGAAAGACGTGCTTACATCAAGCGGATGATGAGTCTCAGCGAATCAGCGAAAATGATCCGATGAACGAAAGCACTGACCACATAGCCGTTCTCTGTGCGCTTCGTGTCAGGCACCCATAAAACGGCCCCTTGCCATGAACGTGTCACCTGCAATGGACAATTTGTGTTTCCTAATTTCTGACCACGGAAAAGCCATTCTGAACGAACCCTATAAACTGGATATTGGCGAGGACAAAGATCATCCTGAATTCATAGAAGACATTCGACTCCTCCGCCATCCAAGGGAACCCGTTCTCCACCTCTTCCATGGGAGGAAGCTTGTTTCTTCGATTCACCTTACACCGGCCAGATTCTGGCAGCAAAGACGCAGAGGTTTCACGGCCGATGTCGAAACGGATACATTCCGCATAACGGTGCGACTTTGCGAGCTTGATCACAGAGTTTATGGACTTATGCTTCTCGTGTCGAGACTGCCACCGCTGAAGGACATCAGTGATGTGCTGGCACGAGCAGGAATAGTGACGATACCTGACTGACTCAATCCGGGAAAGTGAATACCGCCACAAAAAATGGATCGGCGAGCCACTCTGTTCAGAGCGTGGGCAGGAATTGTTGAACAGGCCGATGTTGTTTTAGAAAGGCATTGACGCTGTCTCGAAACTCCTTTAGCATCACGTTGTGCCTGTTTCGCAACTCCTCTCGACGCTTTTCGATTTCATCATTCCTTCTTTTGACGTCGCCCTCGACCTCGGCCAGCTTCGATCGAAACAATAACATCTCTTTCTCATACTCTGCCGCATACTGTTCGTCGAGACGTCTCTGCTCCTGAACTTGCGCCTGGTACGTTTTTCCGATCGTCTTCCACATTTCGGCAGTAAGGCCGCTCCGTCTGACAATTGCGCCGCCCGTTCCAGCCCATGAAAAGAAGAGTACAACCCAGACGAGAGGACAAACAAAGAATGTGAGGAATACGAAGAACATGAAGCTGGTCGGAGTATCCGTCGTGCTTGAATGATCTTCCGTTCCAGGAATGTAACCCGTCTCTCCCGTCTTTCTTGAAACCTTGAGCCATTTCTCGCCGTTGGGCAATACTGGTTCTTCCATCAAGATTACGTCTTCATGCTTTGGAATGGTCGTTATGACTCCACTGCCTTTGTTCATATACATGAGAAGCGACTGTTCTTTCGGGAAATAGACAAGCGGCTTGCCATCCTGGAATTTGGGAGTCCCACAATTGATCGCAACGATCATACTGATTACGAAACCTGCAGCGGCTGCCGCCACAGTCTGCAACATCCTGCGACCCGTTTTCCTGCGCTTTTCAAGAAGCCCGGCAACCGTCGGATCAGCGAAAGCCCTGGGATATTTCTTCTTGATCTCCGGTTCTGGAGCCCGTTTCAAGACTGGCTCAGCGATGCCCTTGATTTTCTCAAGCGGCAAAAACTCCCTTGCGATTTCTTCGATATCTGCGTCCAGCAACTCCCTTGTCACAAAATGCAGCTTCTCGACATCCTGCAGTCCCTCCTTTTCTTTTTCCGAGAGAGCGTTCCAGAGCCTGTCGCATTCTGTTTTGAGAGCATCAAAATATTCCTTGTCCGGGATGCTGCTCAAGTCTCGTGTCGAGAAGCCATACTGCTGGATGATGTCATTCAACTTCTTCGAGCCATATGCTTTCGCAAGCGCATCGCCCGAACTCGCAAGGGAAGTCTGATACTTCTTCATGTTGTAAATGACTTCTTTGAGAGCCTGCTCTTTCTGAACTGCGTCATAATGTTTCCGGTGCAGGTCGGTCTGTTCACGAACTGCACTCTCGACGTTCTGAATGGCACCAGCAACAGCCTTTATCTCAAAACCCAGCGATCGAAGCTCGTCGCCAATGCTGAGCAGGATTTCATTGCTGTGTTCGACAAGCGAAGCCGTATAGGCCTGCACCTGCGCCGTGACTTTCTGCACTTCCAGATTCGCTTCCATCTGCTTTACAAGAGCTCGATTCGATTCAGCAATGTCTCTTGTGTGGACTGCTGTCTTTTCAATCTGATATGCTTTGTTAAATTCCCAGAGATCGCTTTGTGCCAGTGTACCCACTATCCTACCTCC
>CAZUJO010000226.1:0-710 GCA_964619995.1 uncultured Leptospiraceae bacterium | reverse complement strand
CCTCCTGTTCAGGACCCGCTGTCCAATAATGTCTGGAAGACTGGTCGCATAACGTTCACCTCTTGTGACAGCGCACTCGAAATGGCTGCGCTGTTTCCTCGGTTGAGTGGGTGGCATTGTGAACTCGAACGTAGAAGGCACGATGGTGCCCCATTACCTTTTGACTCGTCCAGTAGGCGTAGCCAGTACCATCATCCAGTTCAGACCAGGAAGAGGGAATTCCTCCTTGTGACTTTTTTTCCAGCTCTTCCAATGTTGGAAGCCGCATGTTTTTCTCCTGGCAACGGCTTTCTCCGAGTTCCCAGGCCATATGGCCTTCGTAAGGTCCCCATCCTTCGGAATCCACTTGAGCAAGAATTCCTGAAACGGAAAAGAGGAGCGCCGCCGCAATCAATGGAGTCATTCTCATAGAGGATTGCATTTTTCTCTCCCTGATGGATACTGAAGCATGCACGCAACTTTATCCGTCCACGTCCAGGGGTTACCATGGTCGAGACATTCATTCCTGTCATTGCGACGTGTATTCCCGCCAGAGCCGTACAAATATCGAATATCCCTGACTCCACGCTTCTGGCAAATGCCGAATATTTCTGCGGTGGAACATCGGGCCGTCGTTGATAGCACACCATGCATCGAACTGCATGCATCCCGGTGCCCCGCATCGTCCCATTCTATGCATCGAGTCGCATTGATGACGCATGTTTCGAAAG
>CAZUJO010000225.1:0-6487 GCA_964619995.1 uncultured Leptospiraceae bacterium | reverse complement strand
ACTGCGGGGTGATAGTGTCCGTGAATGCGGAGAGTTGCCGTCATTTGAGTGTCGTCGAACTTCAGCTCGACCCGCGGCATTTCGGGCATTTTCGGAGTTTCAGGATGCCGGTCCATCGGGCCTAATTCGACCGATCCGGGCCGCAGTGCAACCATTGAATCACCATTGTATCCGGAGATCGCCGGTTACGAACTGATGGTTCCTGTGCAGGAAGAACCCGCTCCAGCCGTGCATCCGTAGCAATGTTTGCCGGTTATGATTTCGCGCTGCGCAATTCCCGCTGCAAGCTCCGCTATGTGACGGGGGCCGCGGACTGGAATGGACAGCATCTGGTTGAAATCACAGTCGTACAGGGTTCCATCCCAGCCGACGGAAATCATGGAGCGGCACATCACGCCGGCTGCTGCGGCCGGGTTGAACATGCTGAAGAGCCGCGCCATGTAGCGTTCAAAATTGTTGGACTCCTGTAAGTATTCGAGAAATCGGCTGATCGGCATGTTCGTGATCGTGTAGAGCCGATTGAAGCGTATGCCGTATCTGTTTTTCAATTCGCGGCGATAGTCCTGTTCGATGGACTGCTGCGGCGGAGGCAGGAATGCGCCGGAGGGATTGTAGACGAGATCGAGTGTGAGCGGTCCTTCTGGATCTCCATAGCCCACAGCGTTTAACCGCTGTAAGGCTTCGATCGATTTTGAAAAAATTCCGGGACCTCTCTGCGCGTCTGTGCGGTCCTCCTGAAAATAGGGCAGGGACGCTACGATCTCCACCTGGTGTTCTTTGAAGAAATGCGGAAGGTCTTCGTATTTTGGAAGAGTAAGAATCGTGAGATTGCATCGATCCATGACGCGCCGGCCAAGACGGCGCACCTCCTGCACGAACCATTTGAATTCGGGATTCAGCTCTGGCGCGCCCCCGGTGATGTCGACGGTTGTGATCTGAGGATTCGCACGGAGAGCAAGAAGGCACTGCTCCAGCGTCTCGCGAGACATGATTTCGCGCCGGTCGGGTCCGGCATCCACGTGACAGTGGCGGCAGGTCTGGTTGCAGAGCTTGCCCGTGTTGATCTGCATCAGCTCCACTGTGCCCGTCATGAGCGGGCTGAGACCGGCTTTGTTGATCGTATCGTGAAAAGCCGGGACATTCGCGCGCTCGAGAGCGGCAATTTGCTCTTCCGGCTTTGCCAGCGGGCTCTGTTTCGAAAGAAGAGTGGGCATTACATGGAAAGGTTCTGTGCAACGTTGCGCATCTGGACTCCGTGCACGAGAGAAGCTCCTCCGCGAATTGCGACGGCAACATGAACCGCTTCCGTCATCTGATCCAGGTTCGAACCTTTTTCCAGAGCGTCCTGTGTATATGCATCGATGCAGTACGGGCACTGAACGGCATGCGCGACGGCCAGCGCAATGAGCGATTTTTCCCGGGCCGTGAGCGCTCCCTCGCGAAACACCTCGGCATAATATTCGAAGAATTTTTTGCCGATTTCCGGGGCATTTTTGGCCATTTCTCCGAATTTTCCCAGGTCTTCGGGTTTATAGTAAGTTTCCACGTAGGCTCCTCGGGCGCTTTGCTCTGGTCAGGGAAACCCTAACGGCGCGCATCGGCGATGAATTTCTGAAATTCCGCATAGCTCCGGGCGCCTTCCATTCTTTCCCGTCCGGCGAAAAACGTGGGCGCGCCGCGCACGCCCATCTGGTCTCCGAGCGCGCGGTCCTGCGTGACGGCGGCCGATGCGCGCGGGGATGCAGCGCATTCGCGCAGTTTCGCGGCATCGAGATCGAGGGTGGATGCGACGGACTCGAGAAATGATTCGCGCGCCGGTCTCGAAGGCGAAAACATCAAATCATAATACATCCAGAAACTTGCGCTGCTCTGTTCGTTGACGCAGAATCCGACGATGTGCGGGAGACGACCCGCCTCAGTGTCGACTAACGGATAACTTTTGAAGATGATCTCAACGTTGCGGTCGCCCGCAAGCACGCGGCGCAGGCTTTCCTGGACTTCGCGGCATGACGCGCAGTCAAAATCCGTGAACTCAAGAATCACTGTGGATGCTCCCGGGTTGCCGCGTGACGGTCCGGAGGGTCGCGGCCGCGCACATTCCATGGTCACCGTCAGCCATAAGATCGCGATCGAGAGCATAAATCCGCGGTTCAGGCGCATGGATTCATCGGAATCAGGCTCTCTTATGACGTAAATCATGTTTTTGGATGACCGCGAAATGAAAAAAGATTTTGACCGCTCAGGTTTCGTCGTTCTTCGGTGCGCACATATAGAAAGGAGGAGTCATATATGAGGCTTCAATATTTCGCATTGCTGTTCGTTGCGGCGGTGCTTGCAAGTGGATGCAAAGGAAAATCAGAAGGACAGAACGAAGGAATCGCGAACGTAAACGACGATACACCGGTGAAAACGATTCTGCAGATCGCCGCAGGATCCAAGGATCACACGATTCTCGTCAAAGCGGTTCAGGCGGCAGGTCTTGAGAATTCTCTCGCGAATCAAGGACCGTTCACTGTGTTTGCGCCGACCGATGCGGCATTCAAAGCGCTGCCAGCAGGCGCACTCGACAAAGTCATGGCCGACAAGAATCTGCTGACGACCGTTCTCGGCTATCATGTCTACGTCGGAAGCTCACTGAAAGAGGGCATGCTCTCCGACGGAGACGATCTGTCCATGTTTGACGGCGGATCGACAAAGATTTCCATCAAGAACGGAAAGATCAGCATCAACGGAGCGAACGTCATCGCAAGCATCCCTGCTTCTAACGGCATGGTGCACGTCATCGACAAGGTGCTTCTTCCCCCGGACAAGAAGTGAACCGGGGCGTTAGGTGAAAGGCGGGCGCTGGCCCGCCTTTTTTTTTGTCCAAAAACGGGGCTTGATCTGCGTCAAGTTGGCTCGGAAAATTATCATAGGGTTCCGCGCCCTCCATTTCGCATCATCGGTTTGACTCGGGGCGCCCCGCCCGCGCTCTGAAACCACGGGCGCAAAAAGCCCTGGGAGTGAGAACTGATGGAATTCAAAAATAAGACGATTTTGCTTGGAATCACGCTGATTCTGGCCTGCGGCCTTGCGGCCTGCAAAAAGAAATCCGGTGAATCAGAATCGAGCGATGCAGGCACAGGAATCGGTCCGGTATCGAGCGTTCAGGTAGGCGCCATTGACGAAGCAATGGCAAAAAAGGGCCTGGAGCTCTTCGACTCGAAGTGCTCGGCCTGCCACAAGTGGGAAGAGAAGGTAGTGGGTCCTGCACTCCAGGGCGTTACGAAACGCAGAAAACCGGAATGGATCATGAACATGATTCTGAATCCGGTTGAGATGACGCAGAAAGACCCGACCGCTCAACAGCTGCTCGCAGAACACCTGACGCAGATGACGTTTCAAAACGTAACGCAGGACGAAGCTCGTGCGATTCTGGAGCACTTCCGCAAGAAAGATGGAGCGCAGTAACTGCGCGTGAACTGATCGAAAAAAAGAAAGGAGACAGACAATGAAACGGATGCTAGCTTTATGCGCCGCTGTATTTGCTCTGGTTGTGTTCGCTGGCTGCGGCAAAGCGGGCACTGCCGGGCTGGCATCGAATGCGGCTGAAAGAGTATACGTGAAACCAGGAGACAAGGACGAGGTTTACCTCTTCGCCTCCGGCGGTTTCAGCGGACAGGTGGGTGTGAATGGAATTCCATCAGGCCGTCTGCTTCGCGTGATCCCCGTATTTTCCCAGTGGCCGGAAACTGGATATGGATACGACGAATCAACAAAGAACATGCTGATGACTTCGCACGGATTTGTTCCGTGGGATGATTCGCATCACCCTCAGGTTTCTGTAACGGACGGAAAGCAGGATGGAAGATGGCTGTTTATCAACGGCAACAACACTCCGCGGATCGCCCGGATCAGCCTCAAATCATTTGAGACGGTGGAAATCATTGAGATTCCGAACAGCGCGGGCAACCACCCCTCTGCGTTCTTGACCGAGAATTCTGAGTACGCAATTGCGGGAACTCGATTCTCCGTGCCAATCCCTCAGGTTCCAATGGGATGGGATCAATTCCAGAAAGAGATGAAGGCTGCAATGAGCTTCGTTGCGATCGACAAGACGACTGGAAAGATGTCCATCGACTTCCAGGTTCTTCTGCCCGGTATTGACTATGATCTCGGTCGCTGCGGCAAAGGTCCTTCGCACGACTGGTGCTTCATTTCTTCGTATAACACCGAACAGGCATACAAGATGCTCGAAGTGAACGCCTCCAAGAAGGACAAAGACTTCATGATGGCGATCAACTGGAAAATGGCAAAGGCCTGCGTGGACCAGGGCAAAGCTCGTCAGTTCCCTGGCGACTATCGTCACAACTTCCGCGAGGAAAACCAGGACGCAGTTTCTGAAGTCAAGAGCGGCGTGAAGATGCTCGATCCGAAAGACTGCCCCGGTATGGTTTTCTACATGCCGACTCCGAAAAGCCCGCACGGATCTGACGTGGATCCTACCGGTGAATACATTGTTGCCGGCGGCAAGCTGGCCACTGTGATTCCGGTGCATTCGTTCACCAAGATGCAGAAGGCGATTCAGGACAAAGCGTTCAGCGGCGACTTCTACGGAATTCCCGTTCTGAAGTATGAAGCTACTCTGGCCGGTGAAGTTCAGAAGCCCTGTCTGGGTCCTCTGCACACAGAATTTGACGGCAAGGGCTACGCTTATACGTCCTGCTTCGTTTCATCGGAAGCGGTTAAATGGAAGCTCGGAACCTGGGAAGTCGTGCAGCATCTGCCGGCTTATTACAGCATCGGGCACCTTTCGATCGTGGGCGGCGACACGCGTGAGCCATACGGGAAATATCTCGTAGTTCTGAACAAGATTACGAAAGACCGCTACCTGCAGACAGGTATGGAACTGGCACAGAGCGCGCAGCTCTACGACATTTCGGGATCGAACGCAGAGCTCCTGCTCGACTTCCCGACGCACGGCGAGCCGCACTATGCGCAAATGGTTCCAGCAGACATGCTGAAAAAGCAGACCAAGATTCTTCGTCTTGAGGATAACACCAATCCCCGGGCTACAAAGAAAGAATCAGACGCACGCGTCGTAAATGAAGGCGGAGCAGTTCATGTCTATATGACCATGATTCGCTCGCACTTCAAACCTGACGTAGTGGAAGCAGCCCGCGGCCAGACCATCTATTTCCATATCACAAACCTCGAGCAGGACTTTGACGTTCCGCACGGATTTGCAGTAATGGGATCCGGAGCGCCTAACGTTCTGGTGATGCCTGGTGAGACGCGCACTGTGAAGTACGAAGCAAGAGATTCAGGGATCTTCCCATTCTATTGCACCGACTTCTGTTCCGCTCTGCATCAGGAAATGCAGCAGTACATACGGGTTCAATAATCTATGCGCCCGGGTGAAAGCCCGGGCGTCCTTTTCAGGAGAATACAGCCATGTGGACGAAGAAGATAACTCGCTCTCATAGAATTATGGTTTTGATCTGCGCAGTATTAATGTCGATTGTGTATATTGTCCCTCTCTGGCGGATTCATCTGGCTGCGCCGCAGTATCCGGAAGGTCTCTCCATGTATATATGGACCTCCAACATCTCCGGCGGCGATGAGTTCGATATTCAGAATATCAACCTGTTGAATCACTACATTGGAATGCACGAAATCGCTCCCGACGCGATTCCCGAGCTGAAGTTCATGCCTTACGTTCTGGGTTTCATGATTGCCGGTGCCCTGATTACCGTTCTGATTCCGCGCATGTTCATGGTGCTTCTCGGCATCGTGAATACGCTGCTCGTTGCCATCGTAGGCCTTTCGGATTTCTGGAGATGGGAATACAACTATGGTCACAATCTGAAACCGGATGCTGCCATTCAGGTGCCGGGCATGACCTATCAGCCGCCTCTGCTTGCCTGCAAGGAGATGCTGAACATCACTGCGTGCAGCTGGCCTCACGGCGGGGTGGCGCTCATTGTGCTCTCGCTGGCGATTCTCGTCTACATTGTATATGAAGAACGAAAGCAACCGGCTCAGTCCTGAACGGCTGCGCCGGCCGCAGCGCATGGCCCGGATCGTCGCTGCGCTTCTGCTCTGCGCCCTATGGACGACATGCGCGCGAAAGCCGCAGTCCATCGCGCCCGGAACAGAGAAGTGCGAGCACTGCCGCATGATGATTCACGATATGCGATTCCATGCGCAGGCCTTCAACGAACACGGGAAACTGCGCCACTTCGACTCCATCGAATGCGCGATGCAATACCGACAGGCTGGCCAGGAGAAACTGAGCGCAGTTTACGCAGCCGACTACCTGCACCCGGGAAGCTATCTGCGTCTCGTGGATGGCGAAGGCACAGCCGCCGTCGTGGTTCACTCCGCGAAGATTCATTCGCCGATGGGCGCAGGCCTCGCGGCGGTTCGCGCAGAAGATGCGGAAGGACTGCGGACGCGCTTTCGCGCCGTCCCGTTCTGGACCGGCCAGCCCAACGCCGAGCGCGGC
>CAZUJO010000224.1:0-6527 GCA_964619995.1 uncultured Leptospiraceae bacterium | reverse complement strand
AACCGAGCGCGCGAATCGTCGTCAGGCCGATTTCGCGGAAAAAATGCGTCCAGCTGCGTTCGTATTCCTGCGTGCGAGGATGGTCAGAGTAAATCACGAGATTGCGGTGGTGCAGACAGAAAACTGCCGCATCCACGAACGTGTGCCACACTGCGACCACGTAGTTCTCGCCGCGCGCTTTGAGAAGACGCAGGTGATCCTCGCCTTCCACTTCGAATTCCAGAGTACACTGGTAGATACTCAGAAGAATCGTGCTCAGAGATGCAAACAGGCTCGTCACGAGGCGATAAAAAGTGCGGTGCAGAGGATTTGAGGGAAGAGCCATATGTTTAAAATGTCATGGTGAGCATCAGGTAGCCAAAGTCTGCGCGCGGATCAAACCCCGGGCGGCGCGAAAACGAAACGGTGCCGTTCTTCTGCTCGCCGATCGAGTCTCCTCCCTGTATCCGGCTGTAGCCCATTCCAATTTCAAGCTTTTTATAGGTCACAGAATACGTGAGATCATATTCTTTGAACAGCCCGCGGCGCAGATACGCGGACGCGCGGTAGCCCGAAGCGTCAACCGATGGCGTGTAACGTGTATTGGAGATCGATTCTGTGGATTCACCGGTCTTCAGCTGGCCGGTCGTGTCGTACCAGCCGTCCTCAAGCTTCTCTTTGCTCATATCCCAGGCGGCAAGCCGGAGATTTCCGTATTTGCCCATGAGGAAGGTCACGTTCGCGGATTTCGCAACCAGGTTCTGCAGACTGACAAGGTCGGCCTGGCCGTAGAGGCCGTGATTCGTTGGGAAGAGATTGTTGAATGTAGAAACGACGCCGTCGGTGCGGTTCTTATCGCCGCTGGCAATGCTGTAGGCGGCGCCAATGCGTACGAGCGACGCGAAGGTCCAACCGGCGTCGGCGCTCGCTGCAAATGCGTCGTATTTCTCTTTCTCCGAATAGGCGCGCACGCTTCCCGTTGGACTCGGCACAGTCGTGCGAACATAATCCCAGCTCGCGTCAATCCGGCGGCCGGTCGGGCCCGTCTGCCAGTTGTATTCGAGCGACCAGTCGAGCGGAATCTCCCAGGCGGCACGGTGGTCTTTGCCCATGCGATTTGTGAGTCGAGCGCCAAGCATGTGCAGATTGTCGCGCTGGCGGTCGCGGTCTTCCGACATCAGCTCCGCATTGGGCAGCGCAAGCGCCGTCGTCTTCTGAATCCATTTTTTATAAACACCCAGGTAGTAGGCCTCAAATTGAAATAGATCTCCGGCCGTAAACGTGTTGTAGAATCCGCCCAGATAGGAGTCCCCCTGTTCGCGTACGGTCTTCGCTCTGATCGTGCAGACGGAGGTTACGCTGTCGCATGTATAAGTGAAGCCCGACGAATTCGCTGGCCCTGCATGCGTTGCGTTTGAGGATGAATCCGAATCTTCCTCGGAAAGGACGGCGCCAAGAATCTGTCCTTCATAGAAGCCAAGCTTTGTACGAATCGACATTCCATCGAAGCTGCGCCCGACATTGCTCCAGTCCGCGGATCCAACGAGGCGCTCTTCCCCCAGGCGAAATGCCTGCCGTCCAATGCGCACATCCACGGGGCCGAGATTGCGCATCTCGAACCAGGCGAAACGCAGATCCGTGGATTGCTGCGTGCTGTCGTTTGCGGTTGAGGTGGCGGTCTTCGAACCGGTTTCGCCTCCCCATACGCGCGAATCCTGAACGATGACCGTCGCAGTCATGTCATCGAGGAAATCTTTCTCAAACCCAAACTGAATCTTCTGACCTACGAATTCGGCGTTATCGTCAGTCTTCTTGTCGAAATCAAAATTGCCGTGGTATTCCGGACGAAATCGCAGCAACGCCTTCCAGCGAAAACCATCGAGCCACGATTCGGGCAGGGATTCGTCTTCGGATGCTTTCTCGGCCGACTTCTCAGAAGATTTCTCCGCGCCGGGTTCCGCAGGTTTTTCCGCCGCTGGTGCGGCCGGTTTTACTGCTTCCTCAGGCGGCTTTGTCTCCTGCGGACTGGTCTGCGCGAAGAGAGACATCCCGGCGAGCACACCGGCAGAGCAGAGCAGCAGAATTCGCTTTGTCACCGCCTGATACCGGACGCGGTCAGTAGGTTTTGGGATCTTCCGTGCGATCCGTAGCGATGTTCGTCATGCGATGACACGTCTTGCAGCCAGCAAGCTTCGCATCCCGCGCGATTTCCTTCTGGAAGGACTGATCGACTTTCAATTTCTTAAAGTATTTCTTGAAGTCGTGCGATGCAGTCGCGCCGGCCGAAGAATAGTCGTTGGAACCGCCGGCGGTCATCTCTGATACTGCAGCCGGTGTCTGCGGGTTGCTGGTCGCGACCCGTCCCTCGCAGACGCAGGACGTGCTTGTTGCGCCGTCATACGACACAGCGAACTTTGTGCCGCGGACAGCGGCAATCGATACCGGCGTGAGTGCGCGGAAGCCGCGTTTGGTTGGATCGTCAATGCGAAACCATCCGAACCCTTTCTGGATTCTCACTTCGCCGGGTTTGTTTGAGTTCGTGAGCGACACGAGCGTCGCGTCCGTTTCTCCGAGGAGGCGGATCATGATGCCTTTGTAAAGAATCGTGAGCTGACTCTGCTTGCCCGTCTGAATGCGGTCTGAATCAAGCAGGACACTGCCAATGCGCAGATCCTCGGTCTTGCCTTCGCGCGTCACGCGCGCAGCGCCTGTGAGGCCGCTTACCAGGGCTTTTTCGTTCTCGGCTCCCAGAGGGATCAATGCTGCAAGGCAGACGAGGAGCAGAAACAAAGAGACGTTTGCGCGAAGGTTCATAATTCTCCAGAAACCGGCAAAGCCGATTCCGCCAATCGAATGCGCGCCGTTAAACGACATCAAGTTGTTTTCTGAAAATGCGGGCCTTGAAAAAACAAAGGCGGACTTGCGTCCGCCCCCCAGCCTGCTCCCCCATCTGCTATGCAGTCGACCGCGCAGGCTCCGGTCGTTCATGAAACACTGTATAAAATAGAGGGTCGAACCCTCCCCGCTGCTCCCCCGAACAACGGACTATAATTGCGACGGTGATCCAGCCCCCTGTAAACCCCGAAGGACTCACTACTGGAATTCCGTTTGCATCCCTCACAAGTTCCGCGCTCACTTCAGCCGACTCCCCCGCATCCGCCTTTCGGCCTGATGCAATCAGCTGCCCCCTGGAGCACGGATAGCTTCTTTTGCCTCCCCCTGCTTTGCTGATTCGGCGCTCCCTTGAGCCCCCCTATCCGATTCAGCATCGCGGCAATTTCAACTATCCTGCGATGGCTTGCCTGAAGAACCACTGCCCCCGGCGATCACTGCTGTGGAAGAGAGGGTCGCTTTGCGTCCTCTAGTTCCCCCTCAAGCGAGTGGCCCAGTAGCTCTTCTTGGCCCCTGTAATGCAACCCCCGTGCCAGGTCTGTTGCGCATATCGGCTTTCAGCCGTTTTCAAGCCGATGATTGCCAGCTCATGGCTTGCTGGCGGATTTCGGATCGCATGCTCATCCGCATTATATGGAAGAAATATTACCAAAAGAGCCATCAGAGGCGCGACAGCGGCACCATCACGCGCTGTTTACATCTATTTGCGGGGGCTTCTGGTCCGTGAAAAAGGTGTCACTTCCCTGGAAAATGACTTGAATCCAGAATTCTAGATGTCTAAAAATGTAGAAATCCAGAATTCTGACATGCTTAGCCACCCCTTGCACGCACTCCAAAAGCTTCGCTTCTGTCTTCTTCTCGTATTCTGCGTCCTTGCGTCGCCAGCCTTGCGCGCTGCCGAACCTGTTACCCTTGAAGCGGGACGCGGCACCTATCGCCTGGGACCTCACCTTGAGATTCTGATTGATCAGGAAGGGACCCTTACTGTGGAGCAGATCACGTCGGGGCTGCACGGCGCAAGTTTCTACGGCTTCGGATGGGACCGGGTTCCGAATTTCGGTTACAGCTCTGCAACCTTCTGGATCCGCTTCCGCGCCACGAACCCCCTTCCGTTTCAGAAGGAGATGCTCCTCGAGCTGGCCAACCCGCTCCTCGACGATGCCCGTGTTTTCTTTGTGGAGGCGGGCGAACACCAGCGCACGATCACAGAAAGCAAAAGCATCAAGCACCGCGTTTACATCTTCCCCGTCAGCATTCGGCCCCAGGAGAGCGTGGACGTCTATCTGCGGGTCCGCAGCAAAGGTTCCATCACGCTGCCCTTGACCCTGTTCCGCCCGGATGCATTCGCGCGCGAGGACCAGGACACTCAGTTCGCGCTCGGAGTATACTATGGACTCATCGCCGTGATGATTCTCTACAATCTCACTCTCTTCATCGCGCTTCGCGAGAACGCGTATCTGTTCTATTCGATCGCCCTGTTCTGCATCCACGGAATGCTCCAGTTCGCAGTCAACGGACTTGCGCGCAAATATCTGCCGCTCTCCGCGTCCTGGTGGACCCTCGGATCGATTCCGTTTTTTGCCAGCGCCGGAATTTTCTGGGCCCTTCTGTTCTGCCGGCAGTTCTTGAACACAAGACTGCGCACGCCTGAGATTCATCGCATAACGTCAGTTCTTCTGGTCGCATCCGCGCTCATGACGGCGGGATCGCTTTTCATGCCTTACCGCGCCGCGGTCACAATTCTGACGATTCTCGGCATGGTGGGTCTTTCCTGCGTGATTGCCGCGGGGGCCTACAGCTGGAGAGAATCATTCGCGCCTGCAAGATACTACATCCTGGCATGGGCAACCGTCGCGCTCGGCGCTTTCGTCTACAATATAAAGAGCTGGGGCTGGCTGCCGAGCAACCCATACACGGAATACAGCGCCCAGGGCAGCCTTGCGATCGAAGCGATCCTCCTCGCGCTCGCGCTCAGCGACCGCTTCAACACCATCCGTCAGGAAAAATACCAGGCGCAGCAGCGGGCGCTCGATCAGGAAAGAATGGCAAGGGAAGCGGAGGAAGAACTGCTCCTTCATTTGAGACAGATGGAAAACCTTCAGAAGGATTTCCTCGCTCTCGCCATTGAAGAACCGGGCAGCACGCTTGATTCGCTGGCCGAAAAAATCCTCGTGACCCTCTCGCATCTCCTTCGCTTTGACCGCGGGTTCATTACCCTGCTCGACCGCCTCGACCGATACGTTTCGCACGGGATCGGGGAAGTGCCTTCCTATGTGGCTGACTTTGTCCCGCGCGCATTCCACGTGATCCGCCGATTCAAGCCGCCGGAGGATTTCTTCCGCGAGATCACGGCCATCGCGGACCTTCGCGCCGAAGGAGGACCTTACCGCGAAGGGGTTATGCACGGTTATTCGGAAAATGCAAATAAGATCCGTCAGTTTCTGCAGCGCCTTGCAGCAGACGGCTTTCGCACGGTCATTCCGCTCACATTCAAATCAGAACTCCTTGGCTACATGGTGGCCGGTCATACGGAAGAACGCCCCATGACCGAGGGCGACCGCAATCTTCTGGAAGCATTCCGTTTTTCAGCGGCCCTCGCTGTGCGAAATGCGATGCTCTACGATGAATTGAGTCTCTTGAAAGGCAAGGCAGAGGAAAGCGTTCAGCAGCTTTCCGAGTACATCGTGGACATGCACAACGCGCGCGAACATAAGATGTCGGAGAAGACCTTCGTCTATCTCAGCAAGTCCATGACGGAGCTCGTGGACCGCACGCGAAACCTTGCGGGAAAAAATCAGCCGATGCTGATTCTCGGAGAAACCGGCACGGGCAAAGAGATGATCGCAAACCTCATCCACGATGCTTCGCATCAGGGAGCGCCGTTTGTGGCGGTGAACTGCGCTGCAATTCCCGGAAACCTGTGGGAGTCTGAAGTATTCGGCCACGTCAAGGGCGCGTTCACGGACGCAAAAACAGACAGGCCGGGCAAAGTCGAACAGGCCGCAGGCGGAACCATCTTCTTCGACGAAATCGGCGAAATGCCGATCGAAATGCAGCCAAAACTCCTCCGCTTGATTCAGGAGCGGAAGTTTCAGCGCGTCGGAGGTGAAAAAGAGATCAAGGCCGACTGTCGTTTTATTTTCGCGTCGAACCGCAACCTTGAAGAAATTCAGGCGAAGGGCACGTTTCGCTCGGATCAATACAAAAGAAACAACGTGTTTCAGATCCCAATTCCGCCGCTGCGGGAACGCCGCGCAGACATTCCGGCGCTCGCCCAGTTCTTCACGGAGAAATACTGCGCGGAGATGGGTTATCCCCAGAAGAAGCTGGGCGAATCGGCGATGGATGCGCTCTGCCGCTTCGACTGGCCAGGAAACGTGCGCGAGCTCGAAAACGCAGTCATCCAGGCGATTGTCAACAGTCCCGCAGAAATCATCCGGCGCGACGACCTGCCCGTGCCGCTTCTTGAGGTACGCAAGGCGAGACCGGACGACCATCTCCGCTCTCGCGAAACGCCCGCGCATGCGCCGTCACGCGCCGCCGCCTGGGACGGCCGGCCGCTTGAAGAAATTCTGAATGAGCATGCGCGGAGAATCATTGAAGCGGCTCTCGCACGAACGGGCGGAAACAAAGTGGAAGCGGCCAAACTGCTCGGC
>CAZUJO010000223.1:0-6558 GCA_964619995.1 uncultured Leptospiraceae bacterium | reverse complement strand
GTGGAAGCGCGTCTGAAAGAAAAGGGAATCGGTTTTGCGAACACGTATCCGGGCAGCATGTCCTCACAGAAAGGGGCGCAGGGGTATTTGAAGGCAGCGGTCGGAGGCGAGAATGCGAAACGTCTCGCCGCAAGCATCCTGAACCCGCCGCTTTTCCCCTACATGACTCCTGCCGAAGTAGAAGAAGTCATCCAGGCGCTCCGAGCGAAACCGGCCCCGTTCGTAGGCTGAGCGGATTGGCAGGACTGCTCAGAGGCTTTTTGGAACACCTGGCTTCAGGTGTACGAATCGATCTGCGAATCCTGAGCCGGCGTAGATCTCGTTTGCATTTTTCTCTTTTTCGCGGAAGTGCCACCAACCGCCGCAATGAACGGGGATGATGCGCGCGGGCGAAAGGACTGCCGCAGCGCGAAGGGCATCCTTCGCATGAAATGTGTAAGGCAGCGGTCCGGTCAGATAGGGGAATCCTGCGCGGCCCGTATGCAGAACCGCAGTATCAATGGCCGGATAACGTCGGGCGATTTCATCGATCCCTTTGAAATACACAGTATCTCCTGAAATATAGAAGACGCCCTTCTGTCCAGGCCATTCGAGCACAAACCCGATCACCTTCCCGGCTAACGGATTCAGAATGCGAAGGCCGGTATGCTGAGCGGGTGTTGCCGTGACCTTGACGGCGCTTCCGGGAATCAGAGTGCTTTCCCAGTCGGCGAGTCCATGAATGCCCGGGATGCGCCGTGCGGCGGGCTTCGTTGAAATCACGAGCGGCACGGTTTTTAGAAATTCGCGTCCGGTTCTGTCGAGGTTATCCTGGTGCTGGTCATGACTGAGAAGCACGACGTCCACCTTTCCCACCTGCTCAGGAGTGAGGGCGGGCGTTGAATGTTTATGCGAAAATGTGCCGAAGCCAAAGCTGTAGAATCGCCCCGGCGGATCGAAGACGGGATCGGTCAGGATGCGCAGTCCGTCGAGTTCGAGCAGGAAGCAGGCAGTATCAATGTGCGTGATCTGGATTTTCAAATGAATTCTCCTGAATGATTGAAGATCGGCGCCAGAAAGCTGCAAGAATACTGCCGATCGCGGAATGAACAAAGCTGGAAATCGCGCCCGGCACAGCCACGAGCGGGTTTGCGAAATTGGCGCGCGCGAGGACGACGGCGAGTCCTGAATTCTGCATTCCCACTTCTACGGAAATCGTCCGCGAAGCGGTTTTATTCAAGAAGATCCGCGCGAGCAGATAGCCGATCAAGAAACCGCCGCCGTGCAGAAAGACCACTGCGGCGAGCAGTCGAAGACCCGCCGCAACAATGGCATCGCGGTTCGACCCGAGCACGGATGCCACGATCATCACGATGATGACGACTGCTGCCGGCGGCGAAAACGGCAGAATTCGATCCGCGGCCGCCGGCGCAAATCGCTTGATCAAAATGCCCAGGGTTACGGGCGCAAGGATCACCTGTCCCGTGGAAATCAGCAGTCCCGCGCCGTCCACGTTCATTCTGCTTCCGGCCAGCGCTCCCGTCAAAAGCGGAGTCATGATTACGGCCGCAAGGGTCGACACCGCAGTAATCGTGACGGCCAGAGGAACATCGGACTTCGCCAGGTAGTTTATAACGTTAGACGCCGTTCCGCACGGACAGCATGCGACGAGGATGATTCCCACGGCGAATGGATCGTCCAGTCCGAATAGTTTCGCCGCCGACCATCCCAGCGCGGGCATCACCGTAAAGTGCAGAAACGTTCCCAGGAAAACCTGATAGGGAATTCGTGTGACGCGGCGAAAATCGTCGACCGTCAGAGTGATTCCCATTCCGAGCATGATGAATGCCAGGCCCCAGGTGATCCAGGGGCCTGTAAACCAGGTGAAAATGCGCGGTTCAACGAATGTAAGAGCGGCCGCGCCCGCCACCCAGAGTGGAAAAAGCTGCGTGAATCTCTGTGTCATGCTCAAGACGCGAGGCTCCTGCGCAGAAGCGTGCGATCAAGAGATTTATTCAGAAATCGTACGCGGCCCGCAAGAATACCTGCTTGTTGGTGCGGGTCTGGCCGCTCACATCGTTCGCGGTCACTGCGTTCTGTGCGCCGGCAATGCTTGCAAGCTGCGCATTGTACGATGTCTCGGCCGACGCTGCCGGAGAAGAAACCACACCGGCCGCGTTTCCCGCGGCTGCGATGCCCTGGAACGGATTGACTCTGGTTCTTTCTCCGTTGGGATCTGTGCTCTTCACCCACTGAAAACCGAGTGCAATTCGGAACCTCGGAAATGGTGTGTACTCAATTCCTGCGAGCCTTGCCTGAAACCGCGCGAGCCCCAGATTGATCGCGGGGTTCTGTCCGCGCTGCGCGAAGAGATTGGGAGGGGTGATGGTTCCGCCGGCGCTGTTCTGCACGGTCTGCTCGTAGAGTTGCTGCACATAAGACTTGCTCGGCAGACTCGTCATCTGACCGGATGCGTTGTTTCCTGTGCCGTAAACGTCGCGGAAGAAGACGCCGAATCCTTTGTAGGACGCCTGGAGATACCAGTACGTTGCGCGGCCGTGCGCATCCTGATCTGGATTTATGAATTTCGTCGTGTCAACAATGGGAGCCGTCGTAACCGCCGTGTTGCCCGTTTGATCAAAGGCGTATGACGTTGCATGCTGGTCGATCAACACAACGCCCCCCACGGCTCCTGAGATTTTGAAATCTTCCTGTTCCGTGCCGACGTCGAGTTCCGCGCCATACGTTCGCTTTTGCTTGGCCCGTTTCGATGTTTCATAGTGAATCAGGTTCACGGACGCCGGAGACACAAACGTCATTCCGAGTTGATTGACTTCTTCGCGCCGGACTCCTGTGAAATTCTGCAGGCGAAACGGGAAGTGCAGGTCTATCATTAAGTCCCGCGTTTTTCCGGTGGGCTTGAATGTGATGTCGCCGTAGAGATCGAGACCATAGCTGTCGGCCGCCTGGGCCGACGCTCCGCCTCCTGAGGCCTGCGTGCCCGAAAATCCCTGCGACAGCGTGATGAGATTGTTCCGGACCGCTGAGCCGTTTGCCGTATTCACCGGGGCCGCCGTAGATAGGTAGGGAACATTCTGTGCGTTGTTCTTTCTGTACCCTTCGCCGTTTGCAAGCAGCAGATGTATGCCGGCATTTTCGGCTTTATGAATAAAGCTGATGCCGATATCAGAGGATGGTCCCATATTCGCGAGTTCGAGCGAAGTTCGGTCAATGTATCTGTGGTTCCAGGCCGCATCGAGGGAGCTGCCGCTCGCCCCGTCGGTGATCGGCGTATTCTGCATGCCAATGCGCAGAGAGCCGCTGCCGGCGCTTCCTCCGTCGTACAGAGGCATCTGCACATAGGCGAACTTGGTTTCCGGCGTATGCGGATTGTTTGTTCCTGCGGCAGGGTTTGCTCCGGAGTCGCCGAGCAGTTTGCCGCCGTCGAACGTTATACGGAATCCCCACCCTTTGAAAACCCCCTGGGCTGCCTCACCCCTGAAATTCACGTAGGCGCGGGAGAGCGTAAACCCTGTCTTCGGACCCTGTATATAGCCGCTCACGCCGCCGGAGTCCGGGACTCCGTTTGCTTCCTCGTCTGTCTTTTCGTAACCGGCGAAGATGGTGCCGTCGACTTTGAAGGTGCTGATTCCTTCTTCACCGTCGATCTTTTTGTCCTGCCAGGATGTTTCATAGGCCATGAGCCCCGGCGCAGAGGCGGATGCAGTGGCGATCGCAATTGTGCCCGCGAACGCAGCTTTATTAAAGAAATTTCGTTTCATGACTATTTCCTTCTGTAGATTTGATCGAATTCGCCGCCGTCCGCGAAGAAGGCCTTTTGCGCCTGCGTCCATCCGCCAAACAGCTGTTCGATGGTGAAAAGTGTGATCTGCGGGAATGAAAACTGCGCAGCGATGGCCGGTGTGCGCGGGCGGTAGTGGTGTTTGCCGGCGATCTTCTGGCCTTCGTCAGAGTAGAGATACTTCAGATACTCTTCCGCGATTCTCTTCGTTCCGCGCCGTTCGGCTGTTTTGTCGACGACCGTAACCGGGGGCTCGGCAAGGATGCTGAGCGACGGGTTGACAATCTCGAATTTGTCTGCGCCGAACTCTTTGAGAATGAGATAGGCCTCGTTCTCCCAGGAGATGAACACATCGCCCAGGCCGTTTCGTGCGAAGGTCGTAGTGGAGCCCCGCGCGCCTGAATCGAGGACGGGGACATTGGCGAAAAGTTTTGCGAGATACTCCTTCGCCTTTCCTTCGCTTCCATATTTCTTCAGCGCATATCCGCGTGCTGCCAGATAGTTCCATCGCGCGCCGCCCGATGTTTTCGGATTCGGCGTGACCACGGAAATGCCGGGTTTCGCGAGATCATCCCAGTCGCGGATTTGCTTCGGGTTTCCTTTTCGCACAACGAAGACGATCGTGGACGTGTACGGAGAACTGTTGTGCGGCAGCGCCTTCTGCCAGCCCGGGCTGATGAGCCGCGTGCGGTTCGCGATTTCGTCTATGTCGTAGGCGAGCGCGAGAGTGACGACGTCGGCCTCAAGCCCGTCGATGACGGCGCGCGCCTGTTTGCCCGAGCCTCCATGCGACTGGTTGATGGCAAGAGTCTGTCCTGTTTTCCCCTTCCAGTATTTGATGAAGGCTGCGTTGAACTCCCGGTAGAGCTCGCGCGTCGGGTCGTACGAGACGTTCAGGAGCGTGATGTCCTGTGCAAAAAGCCCGCTGCATGACGTAAGCAGACTTGCGGTAAGTAAGATTTTCTGAAGCCGTTTCATGAGCTGTCTCCATAGTAAATCAATCAAAATAGTCGTATATTAGGCCTCAGTATGCCGGTTTGGCGGCTGCTGATGTTCTAAAATACGATTAATTAAGTCGTTATTTGCCCGAGGGGTTTCTCGTCAATTCGGAAAACGATAAAAAACGTATCAGCTGGCATGAGCCAAAAAGAGGGATTCTCCACGTACCTGTAACACGGGCGTCATCGGAATCCTCCATATTCAACGCACTGGCCGGGCCAGAACAAACAATGAGGTTGATATGAGTGCAAACAAACGCCTCGCTTCGAAAGCCATTCAGTGGCTCGCAGCGACCGCAATCGCGCTGATTACGGGCGGACTTCACGCCTATGAGACAAGCTGGAAGGACAAGCGCGTCGATTCCGAAACGGACAACAATGCAGAGTTCAAAGTGGACGGAGAGATTTTCACCGGCTTCGAGCGGCTCGACCGGCAGACGAGCGGCCTGCTCGACTCGGCGGGAACGAACGGAGGCAACGTACAGGGACAGAACATGAGCCAGGGATTCAATGTGTCCCGCGCGTACATCAATCTGAAGGGCAACATGTCGGAAGGTCCCTACAAGGGTTTCGGATTTCGCATCACCCTGGATGCAGGACGCAACATCAATGATGAAAATGGAACCAGCAACAGTTTCAGTCAGTCGGGCAACAACGCGCAGATCGCGGAATTGAAGTATGCCTATCTCACGTTCCCGCTTTTCGACAGCAAGATTCTGGGGAAGAGCGAGTTTCGTCTGGGACAGAATCATCAGCCGATGATCGACGGCCAGGCAGGCTACTCTTCAGAAGGTATCTGGGGATACCGCTTCGTCGATCTCTCCGTACCGGAAAAACTGCAGATGGCGGCGTCGTCAGACCGCGGCCTCGCTTACGTCCAGAAGGCTGACTATTTCGGAATTCATCTTCTGCTTTCGAACGGTGAAGGATTCCGCCGCACAAACGGACAGGCCCTCGCCATTCAGAACAACCTGGGCTCGACGAACCCGACTCCGGGCGGGCTGACTTCTGTGAGTCCTCTCGCAACGAACATTACGAGCGCGCAGGCAGCTGCGATGGCGACGAACCTTCGCAACATCTCATCCGGCATCGTTAACGGCGGCAGCACGACTGCGAACTACAACATGACGCAGACGGACTCGTACGGCTATGATCTCTCCGGCGTTGTGAGCGTGAAGCCCACCGGCGCTAACAAAGATTTCATTGTGCAGCTCGCGGGACCCTTTCGCTTCGCCAACGTAATCGGCCAGAAATCGCAGGAATATCAGTTCTGCGCGCTTGCGCCGAGCACGAGCGTCAACGGAAGCACGCTGGAATGTTACAGAGGCGGCGCGGGAGCCAAGAAGAAGGAAATGTGGGGGCAGGAGCTTTCGGTCCAGGCGAAAGTCGGTCCGGCTGAAGTCACAGTCGGCGGCGGCCACTATGTTCTTGAAGACCGTCGCAGCAATGCAGTGCGGCTCGATGCTACGTTCCTGGCGGATCTGACCACTCCTGTTTCCGGCCTGAACAACAACCCGATTCTGCCTTTTACAAGCGCAGTGAACATTGAAGGAAACCGCTGGGGACAGGCGAACAGCGGATACATCACGGCAAAAGTAAAAACATCCGTCGGCAAGTTCGGCGTGCTGGTGCGGCAGATCGGCGGCACCAGTTCCTCGAACTCGACTGCGGCTCCGGGATCGCTGAACGGCGGCGTGAATGTCGGTTCGCAGAATCTCGCGCTTGCAGGTCTTCCGAGCAAGAGCGTGTTTCAGCAGATGGCAGAAGCCTGGGCAGGAC
>CAZUJO010000222.1:0-6582 GCA_964619995.1 uncultured Leptospiraceae bacterium | reverse complement strand
CAACGACGCAGGAAGAAGTTACGAGCTTTCTCAGGTCGCCGGACGACTTCCAGGAAGGCCCAAAGGCGATCTTTCGAGATTCAGAAACGCATCTTTCGCGCGGCTTCTGTGTGCGCGACGGCAATCTTCTGACGGCTCGCTGGCCGGGTGACGCTTACAACTACGGCCTGAAGTTCATCGCATTGCTTGAGGAATCAAAGTGACATGGCTCTGAAAGTATGCAGGTATTCGAGAAACGGAGGGACCGGGTGGGGAGTCGTTGCGGGCGAAACGATTCAACCGGTCGCCGCTGATCGCATAACGGTGTTCTTCGGAGGCGTTTCTCCGAAGTCTGCCGGCGCTCCGTTCCCGATTGGCGAGGCTTCCTTTCTTTCTCCGATTGAATATCCGGCGGCCGTGATCTGCCAGGGAGAGAACTACGCTGCGCACATTCGCGAATCGGGCGGCAACGTGAAGAAAGAGTACAACACATTCTTCATGAAAGCATCTTCGACGCTTGCCTCTGCGGTCGGCACGATTGCGCGGCCTTCTTTCGTGCAGCTTCTGGATTACGAGGCGGAGATTGCTCTTGTGATGGCAAAGGACGTGACAGGGCCCGTCACCGTGACGCGCGAAAATTTGCATGAGTTTGTGGCCGGAGTTACGCTCGCAAACGACGTGTCCGCCCGCGACATTCAGATTCCGCAGGTGCAGTGGTTCAAGGGGAAGAGCTACCGTGGTTTCTGCCCCGTCGGTCCGTTTGTAACGATTCTGGACAAAAGTGATTTTGCATCTCTTAGCTCCGCGCAGTTTCGCCTCTCCGTGAATGGAAGCGTCCGGCAGGAGGCTTCGTATTCAGGAATGATCTTTCCTCCCGAAGCAACTCTGACCGAGCTTTTCGGCCTGATGGATGTGCATGCGGGGGACCTTGTATTGACGGGTACTCCGAGCGGCGTTGCGCTGAAGGCTCCGCCGGCATGGATCCGCCGAATCGCTGGATGCGTTCTTTCGGAGCGGGCGCAAATGCAGATGTTTCTTCGCGGACAGAAAAAAATCCCGAATTATCTTAAGAAGGGCGACCGAATCGTGGCGCGCCTCTGGAGCCCTGATGGAATCGTTGATTCCGGTGAAATGAATCTTGTGGTGGAAAACTAATGGAAATCATTCGTGATCCCGCGCGAATCCGCGACATCAAAGAAAAGCGTTATACGACCATCACGGAGTTTCCCGCGGATATGCGCGATGATTCCATCGGCATTCGGCGTGATCGGGTCTACGGAATCCGGGACAGAGCGTCCATCTCAGGGATTTCGTCTTTTGAGAATCGGCCTGTGCAGATCGACCTGGTTCCCTCTGAGGGCGAACCCCGGATGTTTTTGAGAGGCATAGAGCTGCGGCTCGATCCGGAACTCTGCGTAAAAGGACAGAACAACATCCAGCTCGGAGATCTCAAGATCGTAGAGCACCCGCTTTCTTTCATGACGTGCATGGGTGTGGACTTTGATCTTCATGTTTCCGAGGATTCGTTTCCGACGTTTGACTACTGCAATCGCCCGTACCTGGACGCGGTTCGAGACCGTCTCGAAGACCGGGGACCAGCGAGATTCTTCACGATTCGGGAGCCGGCTCTCGTTCTTTTTGAAAAAGGCTACTGTCTCCTTGAGCCTTCCGAAGATTCAAACGCCTTCATTGCGGATCATCAGGTAGAGTATCCGGGCTCGTCCATCGGCACGGCGCGCGTGGTTGCGGAAATCGATCCGGCCTGCTATGCGTTCTTCTGCGCGGCGCGAACCCCGTCGTTTCGACCCCGCGAAGAGAACCGCAAAAACTTTGAGTATGTAAAGGCCGGCCTGTTGAAAGACTATCCGATTACGGTTGAAAATGTGCTTTTTGTGGACGAAGACGAGTTCTACAATCCGCGCAGTGAGTTCGTGCGCAGCGGCATCAATCACGAGTTTATGATGCACGAAATGATCGATATCACGGCATGGATCAAGTTTCTGGAAGTGCACAAGGGCGGAAAGTTTGCGGGAAAAATGACGACCCTGTTCTTTGGGCACCATGCCCAGATCGATATGGCCCGCATTGCGTGCTCGCGGCTGGAATTTTCCTGAGCGGTTCTGGCAGGCAGGCCGCATAACGTCCGAAGACGTTATGCGCTCTTAAAATCAGCGGTAGGTGCCGGCAATGACCCAGGCGCCCATTGCAATCATGACGTCTTTGAGGAACATCAGCTGCGAAACCATGGCGCCTTCGCCGCCGCGCAGGAATCCGGGAAGCTGCACGAAGAAAGCAAACACAAGCACGAGAACACCCACGAGAAACGCCGCTGTGCGTCCGAGTCCGTTGAGGTTCGTGATGATGCCCGCTGCTCCAGCGATCAGGCAGAATCCGGTGAAGTAGACCCAGATCACTCCGCCAGGAATCGGTACGGCTCCAGCCATCATGTTGGCGTAAGCAAGGTGCATGAGTCCGAAGAGGGCGATGATGACGGCATATACAATGCGCGCAAACCGTCCGGACACCAGTGAAATCAGTTGTTCCATGAACATTTCTCCTGCCTGGAAAACCAGGCCATCCGAGATTAGTTCAAGTACAAACCAATGGCGAGTAAAATTTCCCGGCTCGCCGCAAATTGTGTTCCGCCGACCGAATTACAGGCATTAGCCGGCCTGGGCCTTCAATCGCTCGTAATGATTCAAGAGGTACTGGATCACGAACGGACCAAGCGCAAGGTTTACAAACGGAATCATAAGCAGGATTTCGATGATCCAGCTGGGATTCATTTTGGTCAGCGCTTCGGCGCGCCTGTAGTATCGGGAAAGCACAAAGGAAAGAGGCAATAGACCTCCGGCAACGGCTACACAGATGATCGTGAACGCGTCATCGGACATGAGACGGGCCACTCGCGCAAGCCAGAACAGACCGTACAGTCCGCCGCTTGCAGCGAGGAGAATGACGAGCACCGCCAGGTTCATGGAAACGCGTCCCGGGACGGGGGCCGTCGTTTCCGATTCTTCGCCTCCGCTGAACAGTTCCTGAACGCGCGGAAGGTCTGACGTGAGGCCGAAGCACGCTGCCTGCACGGACGCTTTGCTTCGCCAGTAGTGGAGCTGCAACCGCGACAGGGGCTCAATGTCGTCTCCGCGGAAAGCGGCAGAGCCCCACTGCACGACGGCCGCCGCGCCGGCAGCAATGGCTATAAGACCCAGAATCGCGATATGTGGAAACGCGCGGACGTAGTGCGGGCCGCCGAAATGCATGGAGTAGAGCAGCCAGTAAGCGACGATCGCTGCGAACACCATCTTCATATGATAGAAGAACGCCGGGAAGCTGACGGAGTCCCACCAGTCCGCGATCCCGTAAAGGCGCAGTCCCTTTAGAATGAACCACAGGCCCGCGATGACTGCATAAGGCAGAAGCAGTCGAATCATCACCTGCGTGCGATCCATTCCCTCGGACGCGGGCACATGGATTTGATTTGCGAAGGTCGTTTTTTCGGAACCGTAGAGGTCAACGTGCGGCACGGCAGAAGTCCAGCCTGCGAGTGCGGTGCTGAGCTTGAATTGATTCTGGATGAATCGCCGGAAAAACTGATCGAGCTCATCATTGTTGCGTTGCAGCACAAAAGCATGCAGCAGGTTCAAAGGGTAAACGACCAGCGCCGCTGCGAGATATACAATGGAGAAGAACAATCCAGGCAGATACAGCACGAGATACACATTGAACAGGAGAAAGAATCGGAAAGGGGCTGCGAGCGCGGCGGCAATGTTGATCTGCGTTTCCGGGCCGACCGACAGGGTGTCGGCAGCGTACAGGTTGAGCTGCGAGCCGGCTTTCAGCTCTGTGAATCCGGTCTCCGGCGCAAAGCCTTCAATGCCGTCTAACGTCCGGACTTTCCACCACGTCTGTTTCTGGTCGAAGACCTTGACCTCTTCAGAGCCAAGCCTGCGGACAAGCCGCCCCTGCATCAATTCTCCGCCCGGCGCCGCTTCTGAGTCCTGAGCTGCGGCTTTGCGAAGGGATGCATAATAGTTCACTGCGAAGAGGTCCTTGCCCTTCACTTCGTCGATCCGCGCCGAGTACAGGCCCGTGTAACCGCTGTCCCGAATGCTTCCCAGCAGCGCGGAACCGTCGCGCAGGTTCGCCCGTTCGCGGCCGGTAGCCTCTCGAACCGTGGAAGGAGCAAGAGCTGCGACAAAGCCAATCAAGCCGAGCAGTCGAAATACGCTGGTCCAGCGTTCAGGGGAATTTGCAGCCACAGTACGCACTTGAAACATGCGCTGGAAATACGGAGGACGATTCCGGTCGTCAAGTTTAAGTTGAGGGCCCGTTGTGCGCCGGGCGGCTGTAGGGGCGGCCGGGGACTCCTAAAAAAATCCTTCACCTCCCAGGGAAAATCTTGCCTCGCCGTCGGTCAGGTCATCCATAGTACTGAGCCATGTCGGAAGTCAAGAAGGTCAAGGTTAAGATCAACCAGGTCGAGTACGAGGTGCCGGCAAACTGGTCCGTCATCCAGGCCTGCCACAACAACGGAATCGAAGTACCCCATTACTGCTATCATCAGGATCTTTCTGTTGCAGGCAACTGCCGCATGTGTCTTGTGAAGGCCAGCACTGCGCCGCGCCCCGTGATCGCCTGCGCAACTCCCGTTGCAGACAACATGGAAATCGATACGAAGTCAGAAGAAGTCGTCGCAGCGCGAAAGTCCGTCATGGAGTTCCTGCTCATCAACCATCCGCTCGACTGTCCGGAATGCGATCAGGCCGGCGAATGTCGTCTTCAAGATTACAGCTACGCTTACGGCCAGGACCACGGCCGATTCCACGAAAACAAAAACATTCGAACGAAGGCGACTCTCGGGCCGCATGTGAAGTACTGGGGATCGCGCTGCATTGTATGTACGCGATGCGTGCGTTTCACGGATGAAATTTCTGGAACGGGCGAGCTCACAGTCGCACAGCGCGGCGACAGAAGCGAAATCACTGTGTTCCCTGGCAAGACGCTCGACAATCCCCTTTCCCTGAACACAGTCGATGTGTGCCCGGTGGGCGCGCTCGTTTCCGCAGATTTCCTCTACCGCTCTCGAGTCTGGTTCATGCACTCGGCTCCTTCTGTCTGCGCCGACTGCTCGCTCGGATGCAATACGCGCGTCGACATCGACAAGCATAACAAAATCAAACGCATCATCCCCCGCCGCAACAATGAGGTGAACAAGGAGTGGATGTGCGATTATGGCCGCCTGAGTTTTCCTTACGTCTACGAAAATCGCGTCAACCTGCCGCTCAAAGGCGGCCGCGAGATTCCGTGGCCGGACGCGCTTCGCTCGGCATCTGAAGCGTTAGGCGCTAATTCTGTCTTTCTCGTAAGTCTCTGGACTCCTGTGGAAGCTATGGAAAAAATCAAAGCCATCGCGGCAGAGAAGGGCGCGAAGGTCTTCAGCTTCGGCAATCCTTCTTCACAAGATCAGGTCTTCCCGGGATTTACAATTCACGGGGACAAGAATCCGAATCGATCCGGATTCCAGCAGACGTTTGGAACTCCCGCGAGCCCGGCGGCAGCGGATCTTTCCGGCAAAAACGTTTTTGTTTTCTCAAACATTCCGAATTACCAGCTGCCCGCGGATCTTTCGCAGGCGCTGTCGGGCGCCGCGCGGCTCGTCGTCTGTGATTTTGCGAAAGGCGCGTTTGCATCGCATGCGAAGACGGAGCTGGTTCTGTCCGGGCTGACTCATTTCGAAAAATCAGGAAGCTTTGTGAATCGCGCGGGACTCAGACAGGGCTTTTCGCCCGTCATCGAACCCGTTGCATTCGGAAGAAGCGAACTCGAGATTCTCGAAGGCATCCAGAAGGAGAGCAGCAAAGCCGCTGCTGCCCGCTGACTATGGCTGAACTGATCTTTATCGTCATCAAATCTGTGGCGGCCGTTGTGCTCGTGCTGACGTCCGTTCCGCTTATGATCTGGATGGAGCGCAAAGTCAGCGCTGATTTCCAGCTCCGCATCGGCCCAAACCGAATGGGACCGGCAGGTATCTTTCAGCTTCCGGTCGACGCGGTGAAGCTTCTCTTCAAAGAGACGTTCGCTCCTCGCGGCATCGACCGCATGATGTATCTGATTGCGCCGGTCGTCGCATTTCTGCCCGGTCTTCTGAATTTTGCCGTCATTCCGACGGGAGAATACCGCGCAGAACAGGGCGGCTTTCTTCTTGCTGTTTCCGATCTCGATCTCGGCGTCATTACAATCCTTGCAATCTCTTCACTAACGTCATACGGCATTGCTTATGCGGGCTGGGCGTCGGGAAATCAGTTCTCGCTTCTCGGTGGCGTGCGTTCCTGTGCGCAGCTGATCAGCTACGAAATTGTGTTAGGACTCTCGGTTCTGTCTGTGATCATGATGGCCGGCACTCTCAATCTCGAAGAAATCGTAAAAGCGCAGAATCAAATTCGTTTCGGCTGGCTTCCTTCCTGGAACATCGTGATGATTCCGTTTACGTTTGTTCTCTTTTTAATTTCTGCGTTTGCGGAAACCAACCGCGCTCCATTTGATCTTCCGGAAGCGGAGCAGGAGCTTGTGGGCGGATACCATACCGAATACTCGAGCATG
>CAZUJO010000221.1:0-6611 GCA_964619995.1 uncultured Leptospiraceae bacterium | reverse complement strand
ACCGGAGTCAGGTGCGCGTGCTCAAGGCATACACTGCGATTCCCGAGAGCATCCTTCTGTCTTTCTTGAAAAAGCAATGATCTTCGTCTGCGGCACAGATACAGCGGTGGGAAAAACGCACGCGTCGGCGGCTATCCTCTATAGGTACAGACATTCGCCTGGCGTGCGTTACTGGAAGCCGGTGCAGACCGGCACCAGAACCGATACGCCCGACGCGGAAACGGTCCGATCCCTCACCGGCCTGCCGGACTCTCACTTCCTCCAAACGCTGCACAGTTTCGGAGAACCTCTTTCGCCTCATCGAGCCGCAGAACTTGAGGGACAAACCATTGATGTCGATGCGCTTGCAGCGCGGGTGCGCGAAACAGCAGGCCCCACGATTGTAGAGGGCGCGGGCGGCCTTCTTGTGCCGCTCAACCGTTCAAGCACCTGGCTCGACTTCCTAAAACTGTGCCCCATGCCGGTCGTGATTGCGGCAAGAACGGCGCTCGGCACAATCAACCACTCTCTGCTGACCATTCACCGGCTCAAGAGCGCCGGAGTCGCGATTGCAGGCATTGTCTTCTGCGGCCCCGACAACCCGGACAACGTCAAGACCATCATAGAAATGGGCGGAGTTCCCCTGCTCGGATCGTTCGAATACAGAGATCGATCCGATTTCGAAGGAGTCGATCCTCATTCGCTTCTGGCCGCATACTTGTGAAATCTATATGAACTCAGATCCTCGCGTATCCGAAATCCTCAGCTGGCACAAACGCCACGCATGGCAGCCATTCACTCAGATGAAGCTGGCCGCGGAGCCCGTTCTCATTGAGCGCGGTGAGGGCCTTTATCTCATCACTTCCGACGGAAGGCGAATCATGGACGCAGTCGGGTCATGGTGGGTGAGCGTACACGGGCACAATCATCCTCGCATCACGGAACGCGTAAAGTCCCAGCTCGACCGGCTCGACCAGGTCATGTATGCAGGATTCACTCATGAACCGGCAGCGCACCTGTCCTATCGCCTGGCAGAGAAAACAGGCGGAAAGCTTCCGCGCGTATTTTTTTCCGATAACGGCGCCTGCGCCGTAGAGATCGCGTTGAAGATGGCGTTTCAGTACTTTGTAAACGCTGGAAAGCCCGAGAAATCCAGGTTCGTCACGCTCGAAAACGGCTACCACGGAGACACCATCGGGACCATGGCAGCAGGATCCCGCGCCGCATTTCATAAGATGTATGAACCGCTTCTGTTTGACGTGGAAACAGCAAGAGGACCCGACAGCCCGGATGCGATTGAGTCTTTGCGGCGCATCCTGGAAGAGAAGGGACGCGAAATCTGCGGACTCATCCTTGAGCCATTGATTCAGGGCGCGGGGGGCATGGTATTCTATTCGCCCGAGTATCTGCGGGCGGCACGAACGTTATGCGATCAGCATGATGTTTTTCTCATCGCCGATGAAGTATTTACGGGCTTCGGACGGACTGGATCTTTCTTCGCCTGCGAGCAGGCGGGCATCTGGCCTGACATCATGGCTCTGAGCAAAGGCCTGACGGCCGGCGTCATTCCCTTCGCGGCGACGCTTGCGACTGAAAAAGTCTACCAGGGCTTCTACAGCGATGACCGGATGCACACATTATTCCACGGTCATTCCATGACCGGGAATCCCGCCGGATGCGCGGCGGCGCATGCAAGCCTGGATCTTCTCGATGAGCAATGCCTGGGGCGCGTAAAGCAGCTCGAGGCGTGGAACCAGGAAAATCTGAAATCCATTCTTTCGGGCCCGGCTGGAAGGTTCATACAGCGAGGCCGAGCGTTCGGCAGCGTGGCGGCCCTCGACGCCGTCATCCCTGCCCGCTTCGGAGACTCATTTTCGCAGGCATTTCGCGAACGCTGCGTGGAACGCGGGCTCCTTGTTCGCCCGCTGAGCAACGTCGTGTACCTGGCCCTTCCCTACGTCACGACTCGCCCCGAGCTCGATCAAATGTATGATATAATGCAACAAACGCTGATCGAATTCCACAGATGATCGCACCTTTTTCCGCATACGACTCATTTTGCGAATTGACAGTGGATTGCGCGGGGGCATGTTTCTGGCTCGATCAGGGGGGAACCGATGCGTCTGACTTTCGGGCTGAAAATGGGTATTGCGATCTGTTTGCTCGCAGTTGGAACTACGAGCGCAGGGCTCATTTATTTCTACTCGCTGGTTTACGGAACCGTCTGGAATGAGCTCGCCGCCCGCCTTGCCGATGTGGGACGAACAGGCCAGTTCCTTCTTACAGAAGAACATCGCTCTGCCATCATCAAGCTGAATGAAAAATCCGAGAACCTGTCCGTAGCGCGCACGCCGGAATTTCTCAAGATTGCTGCCGGTGAGACCGCCGACTCCCTTTCGGACGCCCAGGTAAGCGAACTTGAGGCGACGCCCGAGTTTCAACTGGTGATCAACGTTATGCGGCAAATCAAGAATGCCGCCCGGCAGGACGTAACTCCGCTCGGAAAACTTGAGCAGAGGCCGGAATGGTACCACACTGATCCGACTTTGATCCGCTTCGTTTACCTGCTGGTAACCATTCCCCAGTCTCCGGACAGAACGATTCTGAAGTTCATCGTCGACGGCGACAACGCGCCGATGGACCTCAACGGAGACGGCAAGATTAACGACGATGAATTGCCGACCAGAATCGGCCAGCTCTACAATGTTTCCGAGCAGCCCGGGCTGCAGAGGGCGTTTGACGGCAAGGTGCAGACCAGCGAGAAATATTATCAGGATAAGTGGGGAACATGGATGTCCGCCTACGTACCCATCAAGAAGGATGGAAAGACCATTGCTGTCATGGGCATCGACATGAGCGCGTCATCCCAGCTGAACCTTCTCGAACGTCTCAAATACCTGTGCATCTCGATCATCGCGGCAAGTTTCGTCCTTTCCATCATCATTGCTTTCCTCCTTTCCCGGTGGCTCGCCCATCCAATTGTGCTGTTGCGCGAAGGCGCGGAGCGGGTCAAGAACCGCGACTATGACACGAAGATCGAAATCAATACCGGTGATGAGCTCGGGATTCTTGCGTCTACCTTTAACGAAATGGTAGAGGAGGTACGCGAACATGCGCGAACTCTCGAGGACAAGGTTGCCGCGCGCACTGCAGAGCTCCAGCACACGCTCGAAACCGTGCAGGCTCTGAAGGCGCAGCAGGACGCAGACTATTATCTCACAAACCTGCTGGCCAATCCGCTCTTCAAAAACTACAACCGGAGCGCGAAGGTTCAGAGCGAATTCTACGTAAAACAAAAGAAGGAATTCACATTCCGGAACAAGGCGGGCGAACTTGGCGGCGACATGTGCGTCACAGGAAACCTGAAGCTCCGCGGCAAACGTTATACGATGTTCGTCAACGGGGACGCAATGGGAAAATCCATGCAGGGCGCGGGCGGCGCTTTGATCATGGGTTCGGTCGTGAACTCAATCATGTCCCGGTCTGCCTCAAACAAGAGAGATCTGGATGTTTCGCCGGCAGAATGGCTCCGCGACACATACAATGAGATTCATAATGTCTTTCTCACATTTGAAGGCAGCATGTATGTTTCCTGCATCATGGGTCTCATTGAAGACGACACGGGACACGTTATGTTCTTCAACGCTGAGCATCCGATGGCAGTCATCTACCGCCGGGGAACGGCCTCTTTTATAGAAGAAGACATCTATCTCCGCAAGCTGGGCTCGCAGATTCAGGGCGCCTATCAGATTACGGAGGCCAACCTTGAACCCGGTGACGTTCTCATCATTGGATCAGACGGGCGAGATGATTTAAACCTGAGCCGGGATCCGGTGAACCGGCAGATCAATGAGGACGAAAAGCTGTTCCTGCGTATCGTTGAACAGGCGGACGCAGACCTGACGAAGATCGTCGAGCTGCTGCAGGGTCACGGAGAAATCACGGACGATCTGTCTCTGATCAAACTGGTTTTTGAACCGCGCGAAGTGAAGCACGAGGCGCGCCTGGATCTGGGAGGCCTCATCCAACTGATGAAAGACAAACGCTACAGCGAAGCCTTGACGGCGCTTGAAGCAGTCGACGCGAATGCGGAAGGCGCGCTGCCGCTCTACTACCGGGGGCTCTGCCTCGAAAGACTGGGGCGAGAAACGGAAGCCCTGAGCTTTCTGGAGCGTGCGATCCAGATGGATCAAGAACATGTGCAGGCCCTGAAACTTCTGGGGAATGTCTATTTCAAGCTCGGCAAATACCGCGAATCTTCAGAATCCCTTGAGCGAGCGATCGGTCTGCGGCCGGATGAGGAAAAACTGAAGAGCGCTCTTGACCGCGTGCGAAAGCGCCTTGAGAAAGTATCTTGAAAAGAGTTGTTCCCGGCGCGCCTGCGTTTTTCTTGAATCATGGATCTCAAAGAAAGACTCACGCGCGCCGCAGCCGGTGAATTCCTGCCCGAGGCGGCAGATCTGGCCGCGATTCTCCGCGGAGAAATCCCCACGGAAGAACTCCTCTCTATCGCCGAAGCGCCGCGGCGCAAGTTCTTCAGCAACAAG
The DNA here is from genome assembly GCA_964619995.1 of uncultured Leptospiraceae bacterium. GTDB lineage: Bacteria > Spirochaetota > Leptospiria > Leptospirales > Leptonemataceae > JAEUSB01. The sequence continues at coordinate 2,085 of CAZUJO010000221.1, read as the reverse complement.
GTTCAAATTCATATTCTTGACAATGTAAGAAACGGCTATTGCGCCGAAGACTGCGGCTACTGCGCGCAGCGAAAAACAGCCGAAGAAGAAATTCCGGCATATGCCATGAAGGAGGAGCAGGAAATCCTCAAGGAGGCCGAGGCCGCCTATCGGTCCGGGGCATACCGCTTCTGCATCGTAACATCAGGCACAGGCCCGACAGCGAAGCAGACCGAACGTTATGCGGCTCTGATTCGGACCATCAAAGAAAAATACCCGATGCGGCTTTGCCTGAGCGCGGGAATCATCAAGAATCCCGAATTCGCGAAGACCCTTGCAGAGGCCGGACTGGACCGTTACAATCACAACCTCAATACTTCCGAGGGACATACTCCTGCGATCGTTCGCACGCATACTTTCGCGGACCGAATTACTACAATCGAGAATGTCAAAGACGCCGGACTGGACGTGTGCAGCGGAGTGATTGCAGGCATGGGCGAATCCGCGGAGGACCTGGTCGAAGTCGCTCTTCGCCTCCGAAGCCTGAGCGTGCCTTCAATTCCCGTGAACTTCTTTCTGCCGGTTCCCGGTCATGACATTTCGAAACCCGGTTCGCTGACTGCCGATCAATGCCTGCGCATTCTTTCCATGTTTCGGATCGCCAACCCTTCCGCAGAAATCAGAATCGCAGCAGGACGTGAGCATTATCTGAAAGAAAGACAGGCCGAAGGTCTGCGGGTCGGAAACTCTGTATTTGTTTCCGGATATCTGAATGTTCAGGGCTCGGATGCGCGTGAAACCTATGCGATGATCCGGGCTTCAGGCTTTCAGGTGGATACGGAACTCTCTGATCTTGATCCGGAGTTCAGGGAACTCATTGCGGGAGCTCCGCCGGCCGCAGGCGCGCAGAATGTCACAGAATCGATTCAGATGAAGACCCGCGAGGAATTGCGGGCTTTCGCGAAATAAGATCGCTTAACGTTATAGCCACTCGAGAAATTCGATCCGATTTCCGAACGGATCATCGAGATAAAAGCGCACTGCTCCCGGCAGCGGATCCTCGTCGCGCGGTCGAAGACCGCGGGATTCAAGGTAACTGCGGTATGCAGGCAGGTTTTTTACGAGAATCGCGGGATGAGCTTTGGTCGCGGGCTCGAATGGAGATGCGATCCCGACGTGAAGCTGATGGGCGCCGCAGGCAAACCAGGCGCCGCCTTTCGCCTTGAGATTCGCCGGTTTTTCGATCTCCGCAAAACCCAGAAGGTCGACGAAGAACTTGCGCGCAAGATCTTCGCCGCCGGGTGGAATCGCCAGTTGAACGTGGTCGAGACCGCTGATCGAAAAGTCCATCAGGAGATGCGCTTGAGAAGCTTCTCTGCCTGCTCCTTGTAAACCCCGTCTTCGATTTCGTGTCCGGGATTCAGCGGAGTGTTCTTACAGTAGTTCAGATGCTCGAGCGCTTTGTCTTTCTTGCCCATGTCGATGAGGATTTCGGCAAGATACAGGCGATTGTTCATGAAGTTCGGCGCCAGCTGCACGCATTTGTCCAGATGTTCGAAGGCCTTGTTCTTATTGCCAATGCTGATGGGCCATCCTGGCGCCTGATGGTAGAGGCGGCCGAGCGCGCGATGCGGACCGGCGAAATAGAAGTTCTCATTCTCTTTCAGAACAACTTCCATTGATTTCTTAAACGGATCAATCGAAGCAAGAGAAGCCAGAGCGCCTCTGCACATGCCCAGGTAGCCCAGGTTCGACGCGTACCAGAAGTTGCCGTAGACAGCTCGCGGGTTGAGAGTGATGGCTTCCTGGCCATACTTGACTCCATTGTCAAAGGCTTCCTCTCGCTGCTTTGAACCCTCGGGTGAAAACAGTCCTTTATAGAAGAAAGCGCTTGAGAGTTTGCCGCGGACAATGTCCTTTTCCGGGTTCTCGGCCTTCAGTTTTTCGAGGATTTCAATGGCTTTATCCAGTGAACCCGCCGATTCGCGTTTATCTATGAGTTGATTGACTTCTTCGAACATGGGCCAATGGACCGCCCGGCGATGAAATTTTGAAAGTTAAAAAATCTTACTTTACCAAAAAAAGCGCAGGGGCTTTGTCTGAACC
>CAZUJO010000220.1:0-6623 GCA_964619995.1 uncultured Leptospiraceae bacterium | reverse complement strand
CTCTGCTCAGGGAAAAATCCGCGACGAGTATTACGGCGACCTGCCGCTGCCGCTCGCCCTGGTTCTGAAAAACGGGCGCTTCACGGACGAATCGGGAGCCCCGGTTCAGGTCTTGCGTGAGCGGACGGAGAGAATGGTGCGGCTTCCGATCCGGTCCGCCAGCGACGAATTGATGGTCGTTCCGGAGCGCGCAGCCTCCTCCTCCTATCTGATTACGGGCGGGCTGGTTCTGCTTGAGGTCACTGGCGAGCGCGCAAAAGCAATGGATGATGCGACGGGCCGATTCCGATACCTGGCGAGCAAGTATGCTGGCGGCGACAACCTGATCGGGGAGAGGGTCGTTTTCGTGGAGAAGGTCCTTCCCATGAAGCAGAATACGGGCTATCGAGTCCGTCACTCCGTGCTGACCGCTGTCAACGGCATCGGAATTCGAAGTCTTTCCCACGCCCATACGGTGATTCGCGAGGCGCGCAGGAAGGGCGAAGATGTTGTTTTCACGTTTGAAGGGAATGAAATAGCTGTATTCAGCGCGGCCACTCTGGCGCAGGCCGACGAGCAGACGCGCAAAATCTACGGCATTCCATTTCTATACGGTGACACGCTCGACTAAAAAACCGCCTCCCTCCTTCGAGAACAAGCAGGCCCGCCGCAAGTACGAAATCTCGGAAACGTTCGAGGCCGGAATCGCTTTGACCGGGACCGAAGTGAAGAGCCTTCGTCAGGGTAAGTGCGAGATTCTGGATGCGCATGTGATCGTGCGGGACGGAGAACTGTTCGTTCTGAATCTCCGGATCGAGCCCTACGAACACGGCGGCTCGTTCAATCATGAAGAAAAGCGGACGCGCAAGCTCTTGATGCACCGCGGCGAAATCACGAAGATATCTTCGAAGATTCGAGAAAAGCAGATGACGTGCATCCCGCTGAAACTGTATTTCAATGACCGCGGCAAGGTAAAATGCCTCATCGGACTGGGCCGCGGCAAGAAGACTGCGGACCGCCGCGAAGACGAAAAGAAAGCGGATGCTAAGCGAGAGATGGCCCGGGCCCTGCGAGGCGAACATTGAGCGCGAAGAAACTCCCGCGGATTGCGATTGCTGGCAAAAGAAATGCCGGCAAGTCCACGCTCTTGAACGTGATCATAGGTCATGCGCGGGCGATTACGGACTCCACGCCCGGTCTGACCCGGGATATCCTCCAGGTAGAAGTCAAGAAGGGGAAGCGTCGTTTCATCGTTTGCGATACGCCAGGACTGGATCTGGACGGCACCGAACCCCTGGACGCGGAAATTCTGGGCCGCACACGTGAGTTCATTGCGGGCGTGGATCTTGTTATTTTTGTCATGGAACCGCCGGGGCCGACGCCCTTTGATCTCTCTTTCCTGGAATTCTTTCGGAAGGGCCGCGATCTCGCGCGCATCATCTTCGTTCTAAACAAGATTGATTCAAAAAAGGAAGAGAGCGCAGAGGCCGAATTCTATCAGGAAGGCTTCCCTGAATTGATCTGTATTTCTGCTCTCGGCAGAAAAAATATTTCTGCTCTCTATGATGAACTGGAGCGCCGTCTGCCTCCGCCCGGAAGCACGGCCGCATCAGGCCCCGCAGTGGATGCAACCATCTGCATCGCGGGCAAACCGAATGCAGGCAAATCGTCGCTTCTCAACCGCCTGACGGGTCAGGAGCTTGCTCTCGTTTCTGAAATTCCGGGAACGACCCGGGACAGCATTGATTCCATTTTCTCCTACTACGGAAAGACCATCCGGCTGATTGACACGGCAGGATTGAAGAAGCAGGGAAAGATCAAGGATTCTGTGGAGTTTTATTCCATGTCCCGCACGCGGCGCGCGATTGAAGAAGCGGAAATTGTTGTGCACGTCATGGATGCAACGCTCGGAGTCACGGATTTCGACAAGAAGATCGTCAGCCTCGTGGAAGAGAAGGGCAAGCCCGTCGTTTTTGCCGTGAACAAATGGGACGCCGTTGAAGAGAAAGACATGAAGGCCTTTCTCGATCGGATGTATTTCATGTTCCCGCATGCGCAGGCATACCCGGCCATCTTCATCTCCGCGAAGAACGGCACGCGTACCGGCAAAGTGCTTGAGGAAGCTCTGAAGCTCAAAGAACGGCTCGCGTACCGTGTGCCGACCTCTCAGTTGAATCAGTGGCTGAAAGACTGGAACAAGCAGCTGTCGAACTCGCAGAAAACAGCGAAGATCTACTATGCCACGCAGGCAGGAACATCTCCCCCCGAATTCATCTTCTTTGTGAATCGAAAGGACCATTTTCGAAAAGACGCCCTGTCCTTTTTTGAAAACCGGATCCGCAAGGACTGCGATCTTCACGGCGTTCCGATCTTCATCCGCCTTCGCGAGAAGGAATCATGAGCTGGTTCCAGTATCTTCTGTTTCCTCTGGGTTTCATTTCCGGCGCGATTCCGTTTGCCGTGATCATCGGCCGCATGCGCGGCATCGATGTAATGACTCAGGGTTCGCACAATCCAGGAGCGTCTAACGTCTACCGCCTGGCAGGACCTGTGCCCGGAATTCTGGTCTTCATCCTGGACGCTGCGAAGGGCGCTGTGCCGACCCTGGCTGCGATTTACTGGACATCGCACGATTTTTCGGGACATGGGACGCCGGTCGACCCGGTGCTGCGTACCTGGCTTGAGCTGGGCGCGGGTTTCTGCGCCGGTCTGGGTCATATCTTTTCGCCTTTTCTGAAGTTTCGCGGCGGCAAAGGCGTGGCCACGTTTCTCGGGATGTTCCTTGTTATTTTTCCGGCGGGAATCCTGCTCGCCTGCGCAGCGGCGGCGATCGTGATTCTGCTTACAAAATACTTTTCGGTCGGGAGCATTACGGGAGCTGTGCTGCTGCCTCTGAGTTATTTTCTGTTCGTGGACGAGATCTGGGCGCCTCAGAATGTGCCGGTGCTCTGCATGAGCGCCCTTGCGTCGCTATTGATTCTGTTCCGGCATCGCGAGAACATCGTGCGGCTGGCGAAAGGCACGGAGCACAGGACGAGAAATGTTTGAGCATCTGCAGGAGATCAGCTCGCGCGTAAGCGTCGAGTCGATGACGCTCACTGCCGAACTCTTTCTCGACCGACATCCGAACGCTCGCGCGCAGGATATCTACCGCTGGCTCTGGGAAGGCGAATTCGGCCCCGGGCAGCGCGAACAGCCGTCGAGGCTCGATGAACTCACGCAGATGATCCGCACCGCCCGCATGCACAAGTCTGCCGGAAAGCAGCCGATGTGGGAGCCGCTCGGGCTGACGCGGCGATTTGTGCATGTGAATGTAATCCCTTACAGCGATGCCGGTTGTCCCCTGAAACGACTCATCAGCCTCGGCGAGCGGACGAGGGACTTCCGCGCCGATCAGCTGCGGTTCAAGATGCAGTGGTCGTTCATGAAAACACAGATCGTGCCCGGAATGCGCGTCACGGTCGAAGAAATGAACGCGTTTGAGAATGACATTGCTTTTCACATGACGCCTGAAATCCCTTTTACGGAAGAATATATCAAGGAGCATGGAAGCGGCTATATGGTGCTTCCCTACGACATGTTCTTCGAAACCTTTCCAGAATACGCGATCGGAGAAGATTGATGCACGTGAGAGTGCCGACCGGTGTGACCTTTGAAGAAGGCAGGCTCTTCTATATCGACCAGACGCTTTTGCCGGCGAAAGCTGAAAAGAAAGAGGCGCGAATGCTGGAAGAAGCCGAAGAGGCGATTCGCAGCCTGAGAGTGCGGGGCGCGCCGGCGATCGCCACGTTCGCCTGCTATGCGCTGGTCCGTGAAATGCAGGGTTTCTCGGGCGGAGGCGACGCGTTTGAGTTCCACGCGCTTTCTGTGATCGACCGGCTGCTCGCGACGAGGCCCACAGCTGTGAATCTTTCGCACGCTATGGCAAAAATGAAAGAGGCCTGCCGAAAGCGGAACTCCCGAGCGCTTTTGGACTGCGCCCGGGAGATCGAAAACGAAGACCGGCGCATGTGCGAAACGCTCGGTCAGAAGGGTGCTGAATTGATTCCCCGGGACGCTGTGATCATGACGTACTGCAACACCGGTGCGCTCGCGACGGCAGGAATCGGAACGGCAATCGGCGCTTTCTATACAGCCGCTTCTCAGGAAAAGAACATCACTGTTTACGCATGCGAAACGCGGCCCCTTCTCCAGGGAGCAAGGCTGACATCCTGGGAACTGGACAGCGCGGGCATTCGAACCATACTCATTGCGGACAACATGGCCGCTGCGATTATGAAAACAGAAAAGATCGACCTGGTTATGGTTGGCGCCGATCGAATAGCGCATAACGGGGATACTGCAAACAAGATCGGCACGCTCGGGCTGGCGGTCATTGCACGGCATTTCGGTGTCCCGTTTTACGTGGTTGCGCCTTCGACATCCATCGATTCCGGGCTGTCGTCCGGGGATTTGATCCACGTGGAGGAGCGTGCTGCGACAGAGATGCGGACGATTCTGGGAGTTCCTACCAGCCCGCCGCATATTCCTGTGCGCAACCCTGCCTTTGACGTCACGCCGGCCGAGCTCATTACCGCAATCGTGACAGAAAAAGGAATTCACCGCTTTCCATTCTCGCTCTAGATTCATTTCCTGACAGAAGCAGCGCTGCGGTGCTGTCCAATGTTTGGAGGCGCCACTTGAAATCTGGAAAGGTGCTGGCGGGGTATGCTGCCGCGGAAGCGGGAATTGTGGGGACGGAAGTTCTCATCCAGCTTTATCTTCTGAAATTCTACACGGATGTGGTCGGTCTTCGCCCGGAGCTTGCGGGCACGGCGCTCGCTCTCGCTGTAATCTGGGATGCGATCACGGATCCGTGGATGGGCGCGATTTCAGACCGCACATCCTGGAAGACGGGGCGCCGAAGGTCGTTCATTGCGATCGGCGGCGCGCTCTTGTTCCTCTCGCTTCCCGTGCTTTTTTTTCCTCCGGCCCTGGATGGACAGGGAACGCGGTTTGCATATCTGCTTTTCAGTTACATGCTTGTGAACACAAGTCTGACCATCCTTTCCGTTCCCCACTCAGCATTCGGGGGCGAATTGACTCTCGATCCTGCGAAACGAACCCTCGTAGTCGGTCTGCGCCTTCTTTTCGGGAACATCGGCCTTATGGCGGGAACGATTCTGCCGGGAGTGTTCTTAGCGTTAGGCGCTCTTGATCCAGATCCAAAGGCCCGCGCGGCCCTTGTCGTCGCTGTAATCGTGCTCGTCACGTCCATGGTCACATTTGCGTCCACAGCATCCGCGGATCGTCCGGGCGAAAGACAGACCGGGCGCGGAGAGCGCGTCGTATCTCAGATCTACTCGATGCGAAAAAACATTCCGTTTCTGGTTCTCTTCGCAGCGCTGCTTGTGGCCACGATTGGCCGGACGGTGAATTCGTCTCTGGCGCTCTACTACTATGAGTACCGGCTCGGCCTTTCTGAAAAAGAGGTCGTCCTGTATGTGCTCGGGCTTTTTATCATTGTAATCAGCCTTTCAGTCCCGTTCTGGGTCTGGCTTTCGCGCAGAATCGGGAAGATCCCGGCAGCGTTCAGCGGAATTCTTGCCCTGGGTGTGATGACCATCACCGCATATCCTCTCTTCCCGCCGCATGATCTGCGGGGGCCGTTATTCGCCGCTGTAGCAGGCGGGATTGCTGTGGGGTCTATTGTTCTTCTGGAATCGCTGCTCGCCGACATTGTGGATCTCGATGAGCTGCAGACCCGGCGACACAGGGAAGGCCTGTACTTCGGAGTCTGGAAAATGGGCGCGAAAGCTTCGCGCGCCGTGGGACTGGCCATGTCAGGGTTCTTGCTTTCCTGGAGCGGCGCTGAATCCGGCGCAAGCGCAGGCCCGGAGGCGGGATGGCGGCTTGCGCTTGCGTTCGGTCCTCTGGTCGGCGTATTCTTTGTGGCGGGCGCGGTTCTTTTCGCCTTTCTTCCCTACCGCGAAGCAGTGCATGCGCGCGTGCAGAAGATCCTCAGAGATCGAGCATCCCGCGCGCACGCGGCTCATTAGAATGGTAATAAAAAACCCGGCGTCGCCGCCGGGTTTGCTTCAAGGCTGAAGCTCGATCTTTTTCAGGAACATCCAGTCGTTGCGCCGCATGAGTTGCACTTCAGGCAGCTTCCGTTGCGAACCAGCGTGAACTGACCGCATTCCGGACAAGGATCCCCTTCGTAGCCCTTCAGCTTGGCAAGTTGCCCAAGGCTGGGTTCTGCGACGGCCGCTGCGCTCGAAGTTCTGCCTGAGGATGCGCGGTCGCCGATGAAGGCTGGCAGATCATAGTCCGCGTCCTCATGGTCCTTTTTTCCAGAGTCAGTGTCCTCCGTTCCCAGGCCGACCGAATCTGCCCGGAGATCTTCCGGAGAGACCTGGGCGAGATCGTGTCTTCCGAGATAGGTGATGGCCAGCTCGCGGAAAACGTAATCGATGATCGACGTCGACATCTTGATCGCGCGGTTGCCCTGGACCATGCCGTTGGGCTCGAAGCGCGTGAACACAAACGCTTCTACGAATTCTTCAAGAGGCACGCCGTACTGCAGGCCGAGCGAGATTGCGATCGCAAAAGAGTTCATGAGCGAGCGGAACGCCGCGCCCTCTTTGTGCATGTCGATGAAGATC
>CAZUJO010000219.1:0-6636 GCA_964619995.1 uncultured Leptospiraceae bacterium | reverse complement strand
CCTCAACGATTTCGCCGCCGCACTCTGACATCAAAATCCAGCGAGTGCCCGCACAGCGTGTTCAGGCATACGACGAGATCTCCTGTGTGCAGGGAGAGAACGGATTGAAAGTCATCGCTGCGATATCCGCCAAACAAAGACAGCGTAATGGGGATCGGTCTTCCGAGCTCAATCGAAACTTCGCGAATCATTTCGTAGACCATCCGACTGCATTCAAGCCATTCGGTTGTCGTGCACTGGCCGCCGAGGTCGTCCATGCAATGTGAGTCGGCCCCGTGACAGAAGACCACATAGTGAATGCGGTCTTCGAGAATCGCGCGTTTGAGATTTGAAAGACTCCGGTCCAGGTCTTTCAAGTAATCCGCATGGTAGCCCGTGGGATTGATGTTATAGCCGCGCGGAATCGCTTGATCCAGATCCGGCACGTGGTTGCGTGAATCCTCGATGCTGTTTCCGAAATGTCCGTCGAGGTCGATGTAGGATCCCGCCAACTTGAATTCGCGGAAGACTCGCATGGAAGCGATGACCTGTCCCGAAAACGTGCAGAAACCTCCTCCGCGTTCCGGCCGGGCGTGATGAAAGCCGGAAGTGGGACTGAAGCAAATGGTTTCCGGATGCAGAACCGCATGCCGGACCGCATGAAAGAGACTTGCGTTCGTAAATCGCACCGAGCGCAGAAACTCGCGGCTCCATCCAAGTCCGTTGGAAGTGCACAACGGATGCTTTCCGGAAAACATCGCCCGGACATATGTATCCGTGTGGGCGATCTGAAAGTCCTCCTCTTCAAAGGGTTTCCATGATTCCGAAATGTCGAGATGGCGCAGCAGGTCCTGCTTCTCCAAATATTCCAGCAAAAGGCGGGGCTTCTCCGGGCTCCGCGAGATGCTTCCGCCGTCATCGGCGAACACCTGGTCTTTTCTATAGAATGTCTGCAGTTTTGCCGCATGGGTTTTTGAAGCCACGGATGATTTGCGCGCTCGCGAATTCGCGGCGACGACCTCCCATGGACCGGTCATCGGCGCGCGCTCTGGCGCAGGGTCGCGGGGCGAAAGTTCGAAGTGGTTCACGTCTTGATTCTAACGCAATCGCGCGCCGGGCTTCGGAATCCTTTTTTCCTCTCGCGCCGCTCTAAACAGGAAAATTCGCGAACGACTGCCGCCAGTCTTCTGTGCGTGGAGCGTGCCCCGCACGAAGGCAGTACGCGAGGATTTCTTCGCAATCCGGCAGGACTGGTACCAGAAAAGGGAGTATCTCGCGTGATGGAGTCCTCTTGCGTCCTCTTGAGGCGCGCCCCACGTCCAGTCTCAATTGCTCGAACCTGGTCTCCGCCTGTTTGATCAGCTCCCATTCCTGCTCGGCGATTCTTCGATTCTTTCGCGCTGGAAGGATTCTGTGGCGGGTGAATGGCCGCTCTCGATTCCAGGGATCGGTGGTTGCGCCTTCTGCAAGATCCGGCCCAACTTCCATAAGAGAAAAGGCAATGCACGACATCCACGCTTCGATTTCAGAGTATTTTGCATCGCGCCGGCTCCACAGTCTGTAAGCGTCCCGGGTCACCCATGCCATCTCGGCGTAGTGGTAGACGATATGAATGTGCTGAGAAAAGCTCAGGTACAATCCCATGGTCTGATTATACTGCGCTATCAGGCGGATCGTCGGAAAAAGGTATTCTGATCGTAGAGCGAATAACGTCACACTTTCTGATGCATGCGACCAATGCCGGAAAAAGTTTTTCCTGCTATGTGCGCTTATATGTTCGTAAAAATGTTCAAATAGTATTTGACAATTCCGAACGATCGTGCTACAGAATCGTTGTCATGCTGAATGCTATGCATGACAGGTTCATTTCTCGCTCTTCAAAAAAATCAGGAGATCGGGAAAAAGCCGAAGTTCGATTAGAAAAATGTCACAGGTCCAATGAGGTTTGCCGCACGGCAGACCCGGACCGTGAAGACTACAGGAGGTCAATGATCATAATGCGACAGTAATCCGAAGAACAGGCGCAAACCAGACTCGGAGAACACGTATTATGAAGCATTTGACTGCCCACGAACAGGCTGTACGCGGCCTGGAATATTTATCACTCGTCCAGTATTATCTCCACGGAGATTCTGCGGACCAACCGCGGAAGAAACGCAGACGTCGTCGGAAGAATGAGTCTGCGCCCGTCGATCAATCCTTTGCCAGGGTTCACGACGGCAGGATGACTGCGACGCTGGTCGCGGAGCTCATCTATCTGCTCCATGGAGTTCATTCGCTTCGTCAGAAGCCCTCTTCGCGTGAAAGACTCATGCGCGTCTACATCCGCGCAGCGCAGAAGGAATTCAGCGTTGGCTCAAACTACGCGCAGAGATTCCACGAAATTGGCTTCCAGCGCGCTCTTTGTTCTCACTACCTTTGGAACTACAAGGTTGAGGATCAGCCCGCATTCATGCACAACGATTCTGCGATTGAATCCTACGTGATGTCTGTGGGACTCCGGCAGCCGGAGAAACTGGAGCCGGACTGCAGCCTCGCGCTGCACGAGCTCATCGTCATTCGATCTGCGATCCGGCTCGGTCTTCGACTGGAACTGAAAATCCGCGAAGGAAGGAACGCAGGATTCCTGCGCTGCTATCCGGTCGCTCTGGAAACCATGGGCCAGCGGATGAGTCTGGTCGTCTTCGAAATGGAGAAGAACCGCTATCGTCGTTTGAACCTTGCGGATCTGGAAATCGTGAACCCGGATCTCTGGAGGATGATTCAGCAGAATGTGCCGTCCAGCGTTTCGATGTCGGCCGCAGATGCTGAGCGACAACTGCGAAAGGACGAAACGCGCGCTACGATCAGTATGCCCCGCGACTACTATCCGCACTTCCTTCGCAACCTCAATGCGCCTGTCGACGTGGTTGGAGAGCAGCCGCATGTGATCCGGGTTCAGATTCGCGGATTTTCCACTGCGGATTTGGAACAGGCCGTGTATCCGCATCTGGGTTACGTTGACATTGAACCGCGCGCTCTGAAAGAGCAGATTTATGGCAATGTTGCCAGAAAGATCCGGCCGAGTTCGCGGTCGTGAAATGCGGGTCAGCCATGGTACGCGGGTCTTACGATCCGCTTCTTCGAAACTCCGGACCGCGGAATATTTGCACGGGATTTCCTCGCACGAGCGTGTTGTGCCCCTGCCAGGCTTCAGACTCCAAGCGGCTGCGGCTCCTGTCTCTTTCCTCGAAAAGAAGAGCCTGCATTCGCGCGATGGCGAGTTTCTTGTTCTGGTATTGCGATCTCTCTTCGCGTGCGATCGTCTGGAGACCCGTGGGCAGGTGCGTTACGCGCACGGCTGATTCTGTCTTGTTCGCATGCTGCCCGCCCGGTCCGGAAGACCGCATGGTTTCTATCTGCAGGTCTGAGGAAGACCACGCAACCTCGTCGGGCTCAGAAAATACGTTCAGAGATACGAACCAGTTCTTTCGTTTATGATGGGGACGATACGGACTCTGTCCGATCCACTGCGCCGTGCCCCTCCAGGATTTGAGAAATTCATCCGCGTCCTGCAGGGAATAGAGAACAGACACGAGAGCATCCTGGTGCCGCTTGTCACCGACCGCATCCAGGAGCGAATAACGGATGCCCGCTTCCTTCATTTCGATTTCAAGAATCTCCGCGATCTTTCGCACAGCATATGCGCATTCAGCCGGACCGCGCCCGGATGTGATCTGCAGCCACGAGGATTTCATTTGTCGTAGGCCTCTTCATTGGTTTTGAATGTGATGAGCGGACGAAAGACAGCGACGACTTCCGCCAGATTTGCGTCGACGAGGTCCTGGATGACGATGTCTATGTTTTTGTAGGCCTCCGGCGCTTCCTCATACAGGAGGTTCTGATCCGTGCAGATGACTCTCGATCCGATTTCTGTTCGGCTGAGTTCTTTCTTCTGGTATTTCTGTTGAATGCGTCCCTTCGTCGAGCCCCGGTCCCATTTCCGTCCGGCACCATGCGCAACGGAAAGACCGGATTCAAGAGTGCCGTGGACCGGACGGATGAGATACGTCATGGCACCCCGCGATCCCGGGATACTCACGAGTCCACGGTTCGACGGCGCCGCTCCTTTCCTGTGAATCCAGTAGATATGACCTTCGCTTTCGACCGGCTCCACGAAATTGTGAAAGATATCGATCACCGACTCCGCTGCGAGGTTGAGTGTTTCGAGCAGATGAGATGCGATCAAAGCGCGATTCGCCGCCGCCCAGCGAAGCGCGTTGTCATGCCGCGCAATGTAGGTCTCGAAATCCGTGGAGTCTGTCCGAAGTCCGGCGTCGCGAAATCTGTCTGTATGATCGCGCAGGATCGACGCTCCATATCCGCGTGAACCGCTGTGGACGAGCAGATAGACGCTTTCCCGGTCGATGCCGCTTGCTGCGGCGACCTCTTCATTCACGATTCGCTCGACGGCCTGCAATTCTGCAAAATGGTTCGATGCTCCGATCGTGCCAAGAGCGCCGTCAAAGGGGGTCGGCTCGATGCCGTACGCCTTCTTGATTTCCTCAATAGCGGATGGATCCGGATCTCCCATCGCAAGCAGTCGTTTCTCCATGCGGTCAAGATTCGCGCGTCTGCGCATCAAGTCCGTGCGCATGAGTTTCATGCCGCAGCCGATGTCTCCGCCGATCAGATACGGGTAGACGATGCCTTCGCTCAAAAACGAGGCGCCGACCGGAGATCCTTTTCCTGGATGAAGATCCGGCATGCCAACCGCACGAATCATCCCGGGCAGCGACGCAGTTGCGCGGAGTTGATCGATTGCCTGGGTTTCGATCCAGTTTGCAGATGAAGCGATGACGAGCGGTGATCCTTGAGTTTCTTTCATTCGACCTCGATAAAAGTGACGAAGCTCAACTTCTGAGATAAGCCCCTGGCGCGGATTTTCCGCACTTTCTCGAGAAATGCTGCGGGATTCTTTCTTTCGCGCACAGGGACAAAGTCTGCGAGCCATATCTCAAAAAAACAGCGCAGACAGAGATTCATCCGAAGGTCTTCGTCAAAACGGAAATCACATGCATCCTCAAGACAGGAGGGGCAGATTGTGGAATGTTCCATGCTTCTATCTTAAGCGGCGCTGGGCACATGTGTTGGAAAAAGATGTTCCTTTAGGAAGTCCTTATGGTCGCTCCAGAGTTTGTACAACTTCCGCGCATAGAACTCTTGACGGTGCCGCAGAAAAGTGTTAAGGTTAACCACGCATGAAACATCCCGCCAAAATCCAGCGAGTTGAGCTTGTAGATTATGGTGACGGATATTTTTGCCCTTTCTGTGGCTCAAAAGTCTTGGTATGTGAGGACGAAGATGGGACTGAAACCTCGGAGATGTCTCCATGTGAGCATTTGATCTTTGCAGCAACCGACAACGGGTTTGAATACAGATCCAGAATCTTTGACAGGATCATGAACATCGAAGGTGTCGCAGACGATGATACTTGTGACAGCTATCATGAGCTTACAGACGCAGTGCCGCTTGAAAACTCGGTCAAGTTTGCTTTCTATGCGCCGGCTCCATTCTTGACTGGCTTCTATCTCGGATTTTCCCAGGTGCCTCTGGATCCGGATGAGAGGTGACAGACATCTTACCGAACGCAAAAATTGTTCCATGATCTTCGGCGCGGTCGCTCCCTTCGGATGATGGGATTCTCCGGCTCTACGAACAGGCTCGAGACTCGCTCCCATCTCCTGAAATTTCTATCAAGAAGAGTCTAATTTCTGGCGCGAATTTTTTTCATCGAGTCATGCTATACTGCCGCGTGCACAATCGTCAGAAAAACTGTTTCTGGGAAAAGAGCGCATCGCGACGTATACCAGACATATGATCCTCGGATTTACAGGCACGCGCGAGGGAATGAATGACTCCCAAAAGGATCATCTGCGCGAATTTCTTTCTGCGTATGCCAGTGAGATTGAGACGGTCGTGCACGGCGACTGTGTTGGGGCGGACACGGAATTTCACGCGCTCGTTCGCGAGGTTCTGCCTGAGGCTCGGATTGAGCTAAGACCTGGTATCTCCGGTCGAGACGGCAGCGCAAAAACACGCGCATACAACAAAGGAGACCATCTTCATGATTCCATGCCGTATGCTCAGCGCGATCGGGCAATCGTGGATCAATGCACGTATCTCATTGGCGCACCGCTCGATACTGCCGCGTCGTCCGGGAGCATGCGGACGCTCCGATATGCCGCAAAAGTTCGCAAGCAGGGCATGGTCCTTTTGAGGGAAGGGAGCACGATTTCAATTGAGGATCTGTGAGCGTCTGCTTTGGAATAACTCTTTCCGGCGGTCCGTCACGCGCGAACCTATAATAGAAGCATGCGCGAGATCACAATTTACTCCTCGGATTTTTCTGAACGCTGTGCCTGCAGCAGCGACGACCTCAAGGAATGCGAGCCATTCATTGATCTCATGATTGATTTTGCGGCGAAGGCCAGGCGGGACGGGCTGTTGAGCCTCGAAGACAGCCTTGACTCGCTGCCCCATTATCTCTTTCGCCTGGGGATGGAGATGATTGTGGACGGAACGGATCCAGAAACCGTCGCATCGGTTCTAACACGCCATATCATTACGGACGGGCCGCGCGGAAAGGATCTTCGCATTGCTGGAATTGTTCTTGAA
>CAZUJO010000218.1:0-6641 GCA_964619995.1 uncultured Leptospiraceae bacterium | reverse complement strand
AATTGGTCCGCACCATTCGATAAATGAGAAAAGAATATGATATCCGCATGCGTCTCCGTCCCGAGCAGCGAAATCTGAAATCGGCCTACGCGCAGACGCGGGTTCCGAACAACCAGTTCAAGATGATCCCGTTAAGCGTCATTGCTCGCGGCCGTCCAGCCCTCGGGCCGGAAAAGATTACACGTCAGGACCGTTCGCGCGTCATTCAAATTCACGCAAACCTGGCGCCGGGCGGAGCGATTGGATCGGCAACGGACATTGCAAAGAAGAACCTCACAACGAAGCTTCCGCCTCCGAAAGGCACATCCTACGTTTTCTGGGGCCAGTCGGAGGACTTTGTCGAGCTGCTCGTCAACGTTGCGATTGCCTTCCTTTTTGCGATCGTGTTCATCTATCTGGTTCTTGCGAGTCTGTATGAGTCGTTTGTTACGCCTGTAGCGATCCTCATTTCGATTCCGCCGGCCATTTCCGGGGCCTTCCTTTCTCTGTTTATATTCCGCGAAATGTTGAATATCTTCTCGATGATCGGTTTGATCCTTCTCATGGGTCTGGTTACGAAGAACTCAATTCTTCTCGTCGACTATGCCCTGGAGGGTATCAGAGCAGGCCTTGATATCAATGAAGCGATCCTGCGTGCGGGTCGAACGCGGCTCAGGCCGATTCTCATGACGAGTCTTGCGATGATTGCGGGAACCATGCCGATTGCTCTGGGTCTCGGCGAAGCGTCCCGCGCCAGAACGGCCATGGGGATTGCGATCATCGGCGGGATTGTAGTGTCGACGCTCCTCACACTTATTGTGGTTCCGGCGATCTTCGGTTACATCGAACGTTTCCGTGAATGGATCGAAGTAAAGTTCCGTCCGGCAGAAATCGAAGCGCTGATGAAGCAGGAACAGAGCGCGATGGCGCATGCGATAGCAGACGCGGCGCGAAAAAAGAAGTAATGCAGACGGCACGGCCTCAAGAAGAGGCCGTGCCCCGCTTTCAGAAACGTCAGGCGCAATTGCAGAAAGGAAGCAGCATTCGCTTGCCGAACGATTCCGGGTAGCTCCCCCCGAACAGGCCCGCAGCCTCCGCCGGCATCTTTCTCTCCGGCAGATACCATGTGCCAAACACTTGATCCCAGATGGACAGAGCGCCGGAGCTGTAGTTGGTATTCCCTTCGCTTTCTGTGGAGGAATGATGCCAGCGGTGAAGCTCTGCCGTATTGAAGAACCGGGCCAGCCAGGGATTTTCGAAATCGATGTTGAAGTGATTGAACAGCGAGAAGAAATTATTTAGACCGCCTGCGATCAGCAGCGTCTCCCGGTCGACCCCGAGCAGGAGGAGGGGCAGAAGACCGAACACCGTGTTCCATGCAGTGTTGAGCGGATGGATTCGAAAGGCGTTCAAGGAGTACACAGCTGCCGGCGCATGGTGCAGAGCATGAGCGCGCCAGAGAAATCCGGAAGACTCATGAGCCAGCCTGTGCAGCCAGTAAGGCAGGAGGCCTGATATCAGAAGAGCTAGAATGACGCGAATGAACAGCGGCATCTGTTCCGGCCAGGCGGCCGAGATCGGAATGGATGCGGCAGAGACTGTCAGCGCGATCTTCAGGCCCGTTGAGAGGGCAATCGTGCCCGCGTTATAAGCGGCGTCAGAGCGGACCTCCGGTCCCCTGAGATTCCATTTCTCGTGATAGGGCGTGAGTTGTTCGAGAGCATATCCTGCAAGCGCCCAGGCGATCAGGAGCAAAACTCCGGCCTCCGGGAAACTCCAGAGCAGACCGGCGTAAGAGAAGAGGAGGATCGGGAAACCCGCCCTCCGGATGGTTTGTCGGATCATATACTTTCTCTTCGTATTGAAATATTTATAAGTATAAAATTATAGGCCGCGTGTGGCTGATTTTTAGCCCTCATATCAACAGCACTTTTTCAAAAATGAGCTCAGGCGGTCGAGGCTTGCGGCGATCTGCTTTCTGTCCGGCCGGTAGTATACTTCCTTGCCTTCTTTTCTTCGCACAAGCAGCCCGGCACGGCACAGAATGCCCATCTGGATGGACACAGCGGACTGACTCAGCCCCGATTCCTTTGTGATTTCGCCAACCGTCCGTTCTTTGCCGTTCAAAAACAACAGCATCAATTTCTGCCGGCTTTCCCCGGCAATGGCGTGGAGAAATTCCTGAAGCTCCCGGTCGGCGGTAACGTTCTTCATATTCGAATATGTAAATATATAAGGCGCCGGGCGTCGCTTTTTTTTTAAGAACCGGCCGGAGGAGGCTTCAGGGCGGCGCGGAGGCGGCTCAGGGGCTCTGAAAATTCAGGAAGCTCGGCGGCTTCGCGGTCAAAAAGTTCGAACGCGGCCTTTTTTCCCTTTGCGTATTCCTCGTTTCGAAATTTCAGCAGGAGGAGATGCGGATCACGCCCTTCGAGAATCCTGCGCAGCCGGCTTTCTTCGCGCGAGCGGTCTCCATCTGTTTTGCGGCCCTCCATGCCGTTCCGGTCGAGCTCTGAGACAAACAGCCGCAGAAGCGCTTCCGCCTGCGGGCGGTCGGCGCAGAGCCGATACCAGGAGCTGGTTTCCCCGACAAAACGCAGCGGGCCCGGGACTGCGGGCTTCTGCTCGCAGCGAACCACGGGCGATCGAAAACGGAAATTGACGACCCAGCCGCTCGCGCGTTCGTGAATCACGTCGAACTCGGCTGCGCCCGCGGAAAAGCGGGAGAAGATAAAATCGCGGATGTTTCCGCGGCCGTCATCTTCATAAATTTCCTGAACTATTTCATGACGGACCGGCGCGTCGGGAGAGATTTGCGCCAGAATCTTTCGGGCGGCCGGTTCCGCCTGTTCAACAGAATCGATCCGGATGTCATAGCAGGGCAGACCTGGCGGCAAATCGGGATCGGAGGATGTCAGCGTTTGCATGCCGGGGCCGGAGCTGTGCGCTCCAGAAATCGTTTTGCAGAATCGCTCTTTCGCGCGCGCGCGGCCGCAAGCAAGAGCTCAAAACCCGGGCCGCCTCCGTTCTTCCAGGGGTCCTGAGCGGGCTGCGAAAGCTCAAGGCGGACAAGCTCGTTCAGGTCCTTTTCCGTGCATGCGCGCCGGGTGCTGTCAGCGCAGGTGAATCCGTGAAGGCAGCAGGCAAATGTAAGATCGCAGTTGTTGCGGTCGAATGTGCCGTCCAGGTTGCAGTCGATCTTTGCGGCGCTGATTGCGGCCAGTTGAATTCGCGGAAGAATGACAGACTGTCCGTTTGCCGCAAAGCGCTCCGCGTCGCGGCAGGCGAGTCGGGCTGCGACAGGCAGATCCCGGGCGGCAAGCGCCCTCAGCGCGATATCGAGCCCTGATCGCCTTGCACCGATCATGCGATGATCGTCCGGCGCTTCAGCGAAGTTGACGAGATATTCAGCCGCATCCTGCAGAGCGCGCACGGACTGCTGAGACAGATCCAGAAACTTGAGCGCTCGATACACAGCAAGGACGCCGGGCGGGGACTTGAGAGCAGACTCGAGGGAGGCGCGTCTCTCCTGTCTGACAGAATTCGAAAGGGCAAGATAGGCCGTGTCCCAGTCATCACGCCCGTTTTCGTCGACCACGCCCTGCGTATCTGAATTGATCATCTCGAAGAGAAAGTCCGCGGCTGATCTATCGCCGCCGCGGTCCCGCGACTCCGCAAGTATATCCTTGAATCGGTTTGAGAATGCTCCGTCTAACGTTGCGCATTTCATCAGTTGCAGGCGTTCGGATTCGAAAGAAGGTACGTCCGCCCAGGAGAGGACAGGAAGCGTGCGGCAGAGCTCAAAGAGCCTTGATCGGGATTTTCCCAGGTAGTGCACACGCCAGGGGCTCGTGCTCGTGCAACGATAGGCGACCCGCTCGGCCTCCGGATCGAGGGACAGCTCAGGAGATTTTTCTGTAAATGGATTGCAGTCGATTCCGAACTCGCGCGATGGAAATGTTTCCACGAGCACGTAATAATGCGTTGTATCCACCCAGCCGCGGTCCGTGAACTGCCGGTCCTTTCGGAGGAAGATGCTTGCGGAATCCCTGGTCTTGACGCCCGTGATTCGCGTGTCCTGGCCGCCCGTGCAGAACGTCAGCAGCATGAATGTGAGCGAAGCGACGCATGCAGAGGCGCGAAAGGTCGTGGGTCCGGTGACGTTCATGGCAGTGTCCTTAGTTCTTGATGCGATAGCTGTGAATTTCAAGATCAATGAGAACAGGGCCTTTGAGGGGAGCCCCGCTGAAGCTCTGCGGAGTGACGACTCTGTGCGAAGGAAAAACCAGACCGTCAGGCGACGTTTCGTGCGTCTTCACAACGTTAGCTGCGTTTGCGAGCTTGCTGATGACCTCCGCGGCATAGTTGTGCTGGATAAGAAGTCCTGTGGTTCGGTCAAACCGAAAGGTCTGCCGCGGGCTGTGCGACGGAATTGACGGAGGGAAATTTGCCTCAAGCAGGCCTGGCTCTTTTTCGATCCACTGGATGCTTTCGTTCAGCAGAAGCCGCGGGAGGGTAAAGTAGTTCCAGGATGCATAGTTCGCAAAGTATGCCATATCCAGGTCGTCCCAGAAAAAGAGCCGCCTGCCGAAAGGAAAAAAGCTCCGTGCATTCTTCCTTTCCTGAACCACATTCCCGGATTTGTCCTCGAGGCGCACGTCGGGTCCGTCAAGGACACCCGTGATTCCCGGATCTTTCCCGATCGGAGTGAAGCGTGCGAACGGCCGGTCCACATCCATGAGCATGACGGCCCGCTGGAAAAAAGGCCGACGCTTCAGCGTAAAAGCGAGTCCTTTCGCGCTGACCTCCACCTCAAGGGTCCGGGCATTCAGCCAGACCTTGGCGCCGCCGTATGCATCGACCGCGCGCTGTGCGGTTTGGCTCAGCACGTTATTCGGTTTCCTCAAAGCCCATCATCTCAACAATGCGCGGCGGACGCTGCGAGACCGGTTTTACGCCCCAGATGTCTTTTGCATATTCCGCAATTGTGCGGTCTGTGCTGAACTTCCCGCTGCGGGCCGTGTTCAGAATCGACTTTCGCGTCCAGGCCTTGCGGTCCTTGAAGTCCTTTGATATCTGATCCTGGACCTGAGCGTAGGAGTCGTAGTCGCCGAGCAAGATGTACTGATCTCCGCCGTAGGTTAGAGAATGGTAGAGCTCTTCAAAGAGGCCCGGCGCGTCTGCATTGAAGTAGTTGTCGCGAAGTGCGCAGAGGATGCGGTTGACTGCAGGGTTTTCGGCGAAGATGCGCACAGGATCGTAGTGGCCGTGAAGTTTCTCCAGCGACTCCACGGTGTGCCCGAACAGATAGAAGTTTTCCGCTCCCGCCTCTTCGCGCATTTCAATATTCGCGCCGTCGAGCGTTCCAACGGTCACCGCTCCGTTCAGCATGAACTTCATGTTCCCGGTTCCCGAGGCTTCTGTGCCCGCCGTCGAAATCTGTTCGGAGAGGTCGCTGGCCGGATACATTCTTTCGGCAAGGCTTACGCGGAAATTCGGAAGGAACGCTACCTTCAGCCGATCTCCGACATCCTTATCATGGTTGATGACGCGTCCGATCGCATCGACGAGCTTGATGATGAGCTTCGCCCTGTGGTAACCGGGCGCCGCCTTTCCGCCGAATAGAACCGTGCGCGGAGTGAAGTCCATGCCCGGGTTGTCTTTGATGCGGAAGTAGTCGCCGATCACGCGAAGGATATTCAAGAGCTGCCGCTTGTATTCGTGGATCCGCTTGACCTGCGTGTCGAACATGCTGTCCGGATCGACCGTGATGCCGCAGTCATTTTTGATGATGCGCGCGAGTTTGATCTTATTATCTTTTCTTACGCGGTTCCAGTCATTCTGGAATGCGGCATCATCCGCAAATTTTTCCAGTTCACGGATTTTCGAAAGGTCTTTCATCCATTCGCGTCCGATCTTTCCTGTGATCAGCCGCGCGAGATCCGGATTCGCGGAAACGAGCCATCTGCGGTGCGTGATTCCGTTTGTCTTGTTCTGGAATTTTTCAGGCCAGAGTTTGTAAAAATCCTGGAAAACGTGCTTTTTCAGAAGCTCCGTGTGGAGGGCGGCAACACCGTTCACTGCTTTTGATCCGACCACAGCGAGATTTCCCATGCGGACGCGCTTTCTATCGCCTTCGCCGATGATCGACACGCGCGAGGCGAACGCATCATCAAAGCCTTTTGACTTCACTTCCGCGATAAAGCGGTGATTGATTTCGTAGATGATTTCCAGATGCCGCGGCAGAAGGTTGCCGAACATCTCAAGATCCCACTGCTCGATGGCTTCCGGCATCACGGTGTGGTTCGTGTATGCGAGACACTTCTGGGTCAGTTCCCAGGCTCGCTCCCACGGAAGATCCAGATTGTCAACGAGCAGGCGCATCCATTCCGCGACTGCTACCGCTGGATGTGTATCGTTCATCTGGAAGAACACGCGCTCTGGAAGACGGTTTAAGTCGGTCTCTTCGTCGAGGAAGGTCGCAAGTGCATCCTGCAGTGTTGCGCTTACGAGCAGGTATTCCTGTTTGAGTCGAAGTTCTTTGCCCTGCAGAATGTTCTCGTTGGGATAGAGCACCTTCGAGATGTTCTCCGATCTCTGTTTGTCTTCGACGGCGCGAATGTAATCGCCGTGGTTGTTGTATTATAATTTGATCTGTTCCCAGG
>CAZUJO010000217.1:0-6655 GCA_964619995.1 uncultured Leptospiraceae bacterium | reverse complement strand
GTATTTCCGGTTGACCGTGACCCTGGCTATCGCCGGTATCGGCGCGGCCTGCGCCGGCGAGCCAACACCCAACCTGCCCCCCGAAGAAGCCGTGATCCGCGCGCTACGCGACGCCCCCATGGTGCAGGCCGCCCGCGAATCAGACCCGTTATTCGCCGCTGAGATGCCCGATCCGGTGCCTCTCGAAAGCACGCCTGAATATCAGTTCTTTGAGTCTTTTTACCAGGAAGAGATCAATCCGGTTTCCGCGGATTTCGTGCGTCAGTTCGATGCGGAGCTCGGCGGACGGACGTCCCGGCTCGTGTCTTATGACCCGCATGCGGCATCTGTGCTCGCTTCTTCAGTTCGCGCTGTACTCGGCGCAACGCGTGAGGTCCTGCCCGATCCTGCGGCCATTGATCTTGTGCTCAGCCCGGCGAAGAATTCGCACCTGGCCAACGCGCTCAACGAAACAACGCTTTCCCGCATTACGCGCGCGCTCATGAACGTGCATTACACGTTTCAAAAAAAGATTTCGCATACCGCGGATTCTCAGGATCAGCGCCACAGAATGGTGCCCGGATCGCGCCCCGCACTCATGAAGCAGTTTACCGGGAAACCGGACTACATCACTCCCGCGCTCATAGCATCACATGCGGCATCGCGCAACAAATACGATGAGGCGATGAAGATCTACTTCGAGAAGATTGAACGTTTTCTGGATGCCGGCGGAACGGAAGAGGAAGCGGTCTATCTCCTGCCGAATGCGTTTCCGGTCCGCTTCTTTGAATCCGGCGATCTTTTGAACCTTCACCACAAATGGAAGATTCGAACCTGCTACAACGCACAGGAAGAGATCTTTCAGGCATCGGTGGATGAACTCCGTCAGGTCAGGGACGTTCATCCCGATCTGGCGAAATACATCCATGCGCCTTGCCGCATCCGTAAAGAAGCCGGTGTAAAGCCGTTCTGCCCGGAAGGAGACCGATACTGCGGCGTCCGTGTCTGGGAGCAGGACCTTTCCGAATATCACCGCGTCATCTAACGATGAGGCCGGCGGGGATCTGCTTCCGCAGCCTCCGCCGAATTCTCGTTTCTGCGTCAGCCTCCGGTCAGGTGTTCGCGGATTTCCACTTCGGAATGACGCACAAGATTTTTGGAAATCTCCTTACCCACAATTTTCGCCGTTGGCGCGCTGAGTTCGGCGCGAATCTGTCCGAGAAACTCGGGCGGAGCGGCAATGAAGATCGATTCACACTCTCCCGAGTTCCGCGCTCGTTCCAGGCGGTCGGCAATCTGGCGGGCGAAGTGGATGGCTTCCTGATGTTTTGCTTCCGATTCCTTTCCCATTGCGTGGCGGCCCTGGCCGGCGCTGTCAAAGGCCCGTCCCGGACGGTCGGAACCCATGTTCGCCGCATGTTCACGGCTTTCCGAATGATTTAGATCTTCAATTTCGCGAAGGGGCAGGCCTTTCTTTTCCATAAGAAAGATTCTTGCCCGGCTGCTTTCCGCCACCAGAACCAGGGTTTTCATTTTGCATCTCCCGGCGCACGCAGGCGCCTCGTTTCAGGGAGGCATGCTCAAGCGCAACGGGCAAGAAGATTGTGCGTTCCGATGCCTGACATATGTCAGGACAGCATACGCTCAGGCATCATATAAATCTTCCAGTAATCGGGTTGAATGGAGAGATCGGGATTCCATCCGCGTTCCAGTTCCCCGTCTACGTTCATCCATACTGCAGCGGGATGGCGAATCCCGATGTTCTTCACAAAGCCTGTGCGCATCTCGTCTGAGTCCACGTGCGTGCCTTTGAATAGCTCAGGGAACTTCTTGAAAAGCGTCAGGCGGCTTTTGTAACGCGGCACCAGGTAAAACAGCTGGCCGTCGTTTACGCGAACGGCCGGTGCGATGTGCATGGCGCCGCCTGTGTACTGCGAGTTGTGCACGGAGATCATATTGCATGCCAGATCTTCGCGCTTGCCGTCGATTGTGAGTTCAAAGTGATACGGTTTGTGAAAAAGCAGTTTCCAGAGACTGGCAACCGTGTAGTTCGCGGCACCCATCCACCGCATCTTCACAGCCATCTCGGTGATGTCTGCGATGATTCCGACGCCGAAGATATTGAACGTTATGCGGCGAACAGAAGCTCCCGGCTGGTCGGGACGGTCTGGTTTGTATGCCTGGTATTTGATCACAGCCAGGTCCGCTTTTTGCGCTGACCCGGATCTCAGCGCGCCGATTAAGTTGTCGCGGGCCTCTTCATAATTCGTGACGCCGAAATCGCGGAGGAAACTGTTTCCGGTTCCGCCGGGAAGAAGCCCGACCGGCCGATCGATCGGCTTGAAGTTCTGATGTTCGGAAATCCCCTGGACGCTCTCCGAAAGCGTTCCGTCGCCGCCCATGAAAATCGGAATCATCTCCGGGTCCTGAATGGATTCCACCGCGGCAACGCGGATGTCCGCGAGGGATTTTGTGGGGCGCAGGATCAGGTCGCCGCCGAACTCCGATTTCCAGGCGGAAGCAAAGTCCATTGCCCGTTCCTTTGCTTTTCCCTTGCCGCTGTTCGGATTGAAGACCAGAGTGCCCTTTTTCATGGTGATTCAGGGAGATCGCAGAACGATCTGTGTCAATCGAATATATGGAATTTAAGCACGTATCCGTCATGCCGGACGAGGTGATGTCGTTCGTTCCGCCCCATGCCCGCCTGATCGTAGACGGCACTGCAGGCGAAGCCGGCCACTGCGTGCTGTTTGCCAGATCGTTTCCGAATGCGCGCATCGTCGCTTTTGACCGCGATCCGGAAATGCTCGAACGCGCCCGGGCCCGGCTTGAGCGGGAAGGGATTTCCGGCGTGGAATTGATCGGCGAATCGTTCCGCAGCATTCCCCTCCATCTCAGCGGCGCGGATTTCATTCTGCTGGATCTGGGTGTTTCCATGCATCACTTCAGGGGCGCCGGCCGCGGCTTCTCTTACACAGATGACACCCTGGACATGCGGCTCGATCCCCGCCTTGAAGAGACGGCGGAGGACCTGATCAACCATAGAAGCGAACAGGACCTGAAGCTGATCTTCCAGAACTACGGGGAGGAGCGATTCTCGGGCCGGATTGCGCATGCAATTGTGCGGAAGCGGCCGATCCGCTCGGCGCAGGATCTGGCGGCTCTGATTGCAGCCTCGGTTCCGCGAACGAAGGGTCATCCGGCCACGCGCGTATTCCAGGCCCTTCGCATTGCCGTCAACGGCGAGCTGGACGAAATTGAGAACTCTCTGGCGGGCCTGGCCGATTCCCTGGCCCCCGGAGGCCGGCTCGCCATCATCAGTTTTCATTCCCTGGAAGACCGCATCGTCAAGCACGGATTGCGGAAGCTGGAGGGCCTGAAGGTCCTCACAAAAAAACCCCTCGAGCCCTCCGACGAAGAAATTCGGGTGAATCCGGCCTCGCGCAGCGCCCGGCTCAGAGTGGCCGAGAAAACTGCCGATAATGCAGACGAGAGACCATGAAACGCGCCGGCATTTTCCAGCTCCTGATCGCTCTGGCCGTTTTTATGGTGCCGTTTTCCCTCCTGCACTTCTACACCCGCAATGTCGTCTCGGCCTCCCTTCTGCGCCGGGACATCCACCTGGCCGGCCTCAAGAAAGAGCAGCTCATGAAAAAAAACATGGCGTTGAAAGAAGCCCTCGGAAGACTCACCGGCAGGGATCTGGCTGTTCCGGCCGACGGTCTGCCATTTTCGGAGAACAACCGAATTGTGCGTCTGCGGATGAGCCGCGACGCGCAGGCCGCTGAATCGCGCACGAAACGAGAAGACCCCGCCCTGAACTGACGTGAAACTGAGCGATCTCTGCGCCGGCATCTGCGGTTTTCCTGCAGCCCTCGCGCACACTGAAATAATACGTATTACAGATGATTCACGCGAAGCAGCGCGCGGGGTGATCTTCTTTGCATCCAGCGCCGGTTCTGCGTTCGTCGACGACGCGCGCGGGCGGGGCGCTTTGATTGCGGGCCCGGGCCATCTTTCTCCCGACCTGAGGGCGGAAGATCCCGCGCAGATCATGGGGCTGCTTTCGGCCCGCCTCAACGGGGATCCGGGCAGGTCCATGCAAGTCGTCGGCATCACCGGCACAAACGGCAAGACATCCACTGCGTGGATGGTCTATCATCTCTGGCTCCGGTCGGGCATCCGGGCGGGATTGATCGGCACGCTCGGCGTGCGGTACTCTGCGGGCTCAGGCGAAAAGGATCTCGCAACCGGTTATACGACTCCGCGCTCTTACCAGACACAGAAGATCCTCGCTGAAATGCGCGCGGAAGGCGTGACACACTGTGTAATGGAAGTTTCTTCGGAGGCGCTCGCGCTCGGCCGCCTTGCGGGCGTTCCATTTTCCTGCGCGGGGTTTACAAACTTCACAAGGGATCACCTTGATTTTCATAAAACGATGGAGAACTATTTCGCCGCAAAACAGTTGTTATTCGCTCAGACCGCAGAATGTGGTGGCCGTCTGGTTTCGTATCTGCCGGAGGGCGAAGACCTGGAGGGCTATTCGCGCCGCATGGCTGATTATGCGCGGTCGCTTTCTGCGTCCGCAGAAATCATCCACCGGCCGGTCGATGCCGGTTTTGCCGCGAGTTTTCAAAACGCAAACGCTGCAGTAGCCCTCGCATGCGCATTTGAAGAAACAGCAGTTCGCACGGGCCATCTGCAGGATTTCAAATCCATTCCCCAGGTGCCCGGACGCTTTGAGACGATTGACCTGGGGCGCGCGGCAAAGGATTCCGTTGCCGTGGTCGATTATGCTCATTCGCCCGATGCCGTCGAAACGCTTCTCAGTCAAGCGAGCAGATCAGGACGTTATGTGATCACCGTGCTCGGATGCGGCGGAAACCGCGACCCGGGCAAACGGCCTGTGATGGGAGAGATCAGCGCACGACTGTCGGGCACTTTCATTCTCACAGATGACAATCCGCGCAAGGAAGATCCGGAAAAAATCAGGCGGGATGTGCTTGCGGGAATTCCGGAGGATCTGCGCCAGAAAGTCCGGGAAATCGGCGATCGGCGGACGGCCATCCGCGAAGCCGTACGTGAGGCGGCCAGGCGGGGCTCCTGCATCGTCGTGGTTGCGGGCAAGGGACACGAGCGCGTGCAAATTCTACACGACCGCACAGAGCCATTTTCAGATCAGGAAGAAGTGCGCGCTGCGATCGACGAAGTCGCTGCCGGGGCACAGGGCTGATGCATTCAAACGTAGAAAATCTATTCACGCAAAAAGAACTCGATTCGCTCTTCGGTTCTTCGTGGTCTCCTTCCGACGCCGCAGGCGACCTGCGCATTTCCGGCGTATCCACCGACTCGCGGAGTGTGAAGCCGGATCAGATCTTTGTCTGCCTGAAAGGGGAATCCTTTGACGCTCATGATTTCGCAGACCAGGCTGCAGAAAAAGGCGCATCTGTGATTCTGGCGGAAAGTTCCCGCCGCGCGGATGTTGAAAAGCGCCTAACGTCATTCGAAGCCGTCCGCGTCTATTTTGTGCCCGATGCGCTTGAGGCTCTTTGCCGCCTTGCAGAGCTCCGGCGGTCTCAATTGCGCGCTCCGGTTCTCGGTGTGGCCGGATCGAACGGAAAGACATCCACAAAAGATATGCTCTACTCCGGCGCATCTGCCGTACTCGAAGGCGTTTACGCCACGGCGGGAAACCTGAATAACCATATTGGACTGCCCCTCACACTTGCGAACATTCCGGCCGACGCAAAGCTCGTGATTCTGGAAATGGGAATGAATCATCCGGGCGAGCTTTCCGCTCTTTCGAAAATCGCGCGGCCCGATCATGCCATTGTTACCTCGATTGCCGAGGAGCATGCAGAGTTCTTCTCTTCTATAGAAGAAATCGCTCTTGCGGAACTTGAGATTACGGACGGCATGCCGCCCGGCGGCACGCTTCTCTTTCATTCCGGAAGCGCGGGCGGCGAATCGGCCAGGCGGAAGGCAGGGGAGCGCGGACTGAACCTGAGGTTCTTTTCTGCCGACGAGGTCCGATTGAGCCTCGACGGCATTTCATTCGCCTGCGACCGGCTGCGGATTGAGAATCCAAACTATCTCAGCGCCGTCATGGCCGAGAACCTGACGGGAGCCCTTCTTTTGCTTTCGGCAGCAGGGCTTTCGGAAGAACAGCTTGTGACGGCCGGCCGATCGGCTCACCCGGCGGCCCGGAGGCGGTTTGAGCCCTATCGCAGGGAGGCGGGAGACCGGCGCATCCTCCTCATCGACGATTCCTACAACGCCAATCAGGCCTCCTTTGAGGCTGGCATTGCTTCTCTTCGCGCAATTCTTCCTTCCGGCAGACTGGCCCTGTTTGCGGGCGAAATGGCCGAACTGGGCCGCAAGAGCGCAGACGCGCATCGTGCAGTGGGCCTGGCCGCCGCAGCTGCGCAGATGGACCTGTATGTTTCCGGGACCGGCGACGCAGGGATCCTGGCCGCCGCATTTACCGGCGCCCGCCCCGGCGCAAGAATCGTTCGGGCGGAAAAACCTCTGGAGTTGCTCCAGGGATTTTCTGCCGACCATTATGATGGAATACTCGTCAAGGGTTCGCGTCGGGCAAAAATGGATCTGGTCAGCGACGCAATCATAAACACCGGATTTACGGGCAGGTCTTATGTTTGAACTTCTCTACGCCTCG
>CAZUJO010000216.1:0-6661 GCA_964619995.1 uncultured Leptospiraceae bacterium | reverse complement strand
TCGCTGCGCATGCTGGTGGTCGGTGACACAAGCGACCCGTGGAAAGAGGCGGCGCTCGGTGTAATGGGTTTTGCGGCGATCTTTCCTCCCGCAATCTTCGCGCTATTGTTCACGATCGGT
The DNA here is from genome assembly GCA_964619995.1 of uncultured Leptospiraceae bacterium. Classification (GTDB taxonomy): domain Bacteria; phylum Spirochaetota; class Leptospiria; order Leptospirales; family Leptonemataceae; genus JAEUSB01. The sequence goes on along the minus strand of CAZUJO010000216.1, from coordinate 6,541 downwards.
TCTGCTGCGCAGGATTCCGTGCGGGTCGCTCATCCGATTGCATTTGAGATCCAGAAAAATCCTGCGCTCGTGTTTTTGCTCGCGGCAGTTCTTGTTCCGATCTTCGAGGAAGTCGTGTTTCGCTGCTTTCTGTACGGATTCTTCCGCCGGGAGCAGCGAATCCGGTTCGCGGCATTCTTTTCCGCGTCTGTTTTCGCCGTGCTTCATCCGCAGGGAGTCCTTGCGCTGCCGTATCTCACGATCCTCGGGATCGGGCTTGCCATTCTGCGCGAGTATCGTCCCAGTCCGATCGCTTCCATGACCGCCCATGCCTGCGTCAATGGCACGGCCGTAGTTCTCGGGTATGTATTCACAGCGATGACCTAGCAGGAGACAACGATGGATTTGATGCTGAAAGGAAAGGTGGCGCTCGTCGCCGCATCGAGCAAGGGGCTGGGCTTCGGGATCGCGCGCGAGCTTGCGCGCGAAGGCTGCCGCGTTTTTCTGGGAAGCCGCGACGGAGAAAGCCTCGGCTCCGCGATTGCAGAGCTTCAAAAGATGGGAACTGCGGAAGTGCGCGGCGCGCAGATGGATGCCTCCGATTCCATCAGTATTTCCGCCTGGATCGAAGACTGCGTGCGCAATTTCGGCCGCGTTGATCTTCTCTGCGTGAATGCCGGCGGACCTCCTGCCGGGAAATTTGACGATTTTGACGATGCGAAATGGCGCGCTGCATTTGACCTGACACTCATGAGCGCGGTTCGCATGATCCGCGGTTCGCTGCCACACATGCGTCGCGCAGGCGGCGGCTCGATTCTCGCGGTTACGTCGAGCTCCGTCAAGGAGCCCATCGACCAGCTTTTGCTGTCGAATGTGTTCCGGAGCGGCGTGACGGCCCTTCTCAAAAGCCTTTCTCTCGATCTTGCAAAAGACAATATCCGTGTGAACAATCTCATCCCCGGCCGCATTGATACAGACCGGGTCCGCACCCTCGATCGTTTGAATGCGGAGAGAACCGGGACGCCGGAAGCGGATGTTAAGAAGAAAAGCGAGTCCGGCATCCCGCTCGGTCGTTATGGAACGATCGAAGAATTCGGCCGTGCCGCTGCGTTTCTTCTTTCGCCCGCTTCATCGTATACGACCGGCGAAAGCTTTCAGGTAGACGGCGGCATGATCAAGACCGTCTGGTGACGAACTTCGAATCAATGCCGCCTGACGTGTCAGTGCATCAGCATCTCATCTAGATTGTACATTCTCTGTTTGGCAGGGGAGACTTCGGACGGCGCAGCGGGCGCTCTGCCTTTTTCGCGGTCGAGCGCATCCTGCAGGCGCTGCCAGACCTCCTGTGTGACTTCCAGCGAGTACCCGAAGTCGAACTTTTCCGATTTTGCGGGAGCAACGTTCAGAGTTGAGACCAGAATTCCATTCGGATCCGGTTTGAGGTCGGTGCGGCTCGAGCCGAGAAATTTTGTTGAGATGTTTGGGTCGCGCGCAATCGGATACCGGTCATACACGACTACCTGAACAGATTTCTTTCCGTGATTTGCGATTTCTATCTGCCACTGATTCTGAATCTGCACTTTGCTGCTCAGAATCCCGGTGCCGGTTACGTCGCCGCGCAGAAGAACTCGCTTCGCGCTCATTCGCTGGTCCTGCCCGAGATACATTTCAAATTCTTCGCCCGCGGCGGCGCCCGGAGGGGGAGCGGATCCAGCAAAGCCTCCGTCCAGAAATATGTTCATGCGGCCCCACACAAGGGGCATGCTGGACGTATTCTTGAACGCGGCGCGCAGGTAGACAGCGGACGTGAGGGAAGGTACGGCCACATGCGTGACGGTTCCCTTCAACGTCGAAGTCTGCAGCGTCAGCCTGTGTTCGGAGTTGTCGGATGGAATGCTTTCGCGCGCGGGCAGAACGAAAACGGCAGACGCCGAATCGCTGGAATCGCCGCGAGTGCCAGTTGAGGTTTCTTCGCCGGCTTCATTTCGGCCTGTCTCTCTGTCCATCGTCCAGAGATTGGACCCAGAAATTCGCCAGGGTGAGAGCGCGCCGGGAGACATGCCCTGCTGCGGCCGCGCGGTGGAGAGCGTGAGTTGAACTCCTTTCCAGTCTTCGCCTGTCGACTGTCTGACCGATGCGCGGGATTCGAGGCGAAAATCGCCTCCCTCCGAGGATCCGTGAAGATCGTAGATGCCGTTCCAGGAAACTCCGCTGACCGTGTAGTCGAGCGCAGCGGTTCCCCCGGAGCCGGAAGATGTCATGACCACATCGATTTCCTGCGACGAGCGCTTCTGGCTCTGCAAAATCCGATTCCATTGCTCGGATGCCGCGCCCAGTTCCTTCTTGAGGGACGTTATGCGCTCTTCTGATCTCTGGATCTTCTCCAGATAGTCCATTCTCGTTTTTTCTAGAAACCGCAGCGTGTCGGCCCAGGCGGCCAGGTTGACGTCCGGTCGGCGGTCCCGCTCCGAACCGCTGATCTGCCCCATGGAGGCCAGCACCTTCAGCTGCTCGCGAAAGTTGAGCTGTCGGTCTGATTCCGAACGGATGTCGGTTTCCAGGCTCTTGATGCGCGCGCGGAGCGGGTGTTCCGGTTCTTCCTCGGGAGCGCCGTTTCTGACCGATATAGAAATGATCTGGAACCCGGTTCCTGTGGCCCGGACGGAATCGGCGGCCATGGCGGCAGGAAGTCCTGTAAAGCGGATTGTGCGCGTTCCCTGAAAGGGGGAAATTTCGCGGATGCGCCGCACTGTGGCCCGATCCTTGTAAATCGTGACCGAGTCAATGCGGCCGGGCGCGGAGTCGACTTCAGCAGAAAGTTGAGAAAGTTTTAGAAATCCTGTGAGCAGGGTGGAAAGGGCAAGAATACCAGTTGAGACGCGCATAGTCCTTTGACCTCAGGCGTCCTGATTTGTTCACGATCCGGGCTAAAAAACAGGATCACTTGTCGAAGTCAATGCGGCGCACGACGTCGCCATGGCAGGTGTTGCGCAGTCCGCTTTCCGGACCGTTGATGCCCGTGAACCATGTGCCGTCCGGTTTCTTGAGGTCCATCCAGAACGTAAAGACCTGGATCTGTCCGTTCTTGTTTTCCATGGCGACTTTCTTGAGAAACGGGAAGAATCCGCCGGTCTTTCTCAATTCGTGCCCGTCTTTCAGACGGATTCGAAACTCTTCCGGCGCAAACTCGTACACCATGCCCGATTTGTTTTCGCGCAGGAACTTTCCTTTCCACTTGAGAATTTCTATGGAGGCGATTTCGCCCATTCCGATCGATTTTTCGTACTGGACTCCATCCGCTTCATGTGTGAGGCGCAGCTTCTCTGGAGCCTGGAAGCGAAGGCGACCGCGCACGACGCGGCCGTCTCCAAGCGTCAGCCTGGATTCGAGAACGAAGGTCTTTTCCGCGTTTTCGCGGGGCTCATCTGTCTTTGAGGGTTCTTTCGAGTCCGGTGTTTCGCGCGCAGGGCGCGGGGCTTCTTTCGGCTCTTCCTGTTTCCGCGGAGCGTTTGACGTAACCTGCTGCTGTCTGGGCACGGCATCTGACGGCGAAACCGCCGACAGCACGACCACCGCAGCGGCTGCCGTCAGGCGGCCTTGAAGGCTCTTAAAGAAGTCCGCGCAATGATTGAGCAATTCGTTCCACATTGTTGGCCGACAGCGCCGGATAAACCGGAATGGCGACTGATTTCTGATAGAGTCGTTCTGAGTTCGGATACTCAAGACGCGGCAGTCCTGCAAGATGATGGAGCGGAAGATCCACTGCCCGCGTTACGCCGATCTGGAGCGAGTTGAAGTAACGAATGACTTCATCGTGAGCCCGCGAAACGACAATCGGGAACCTGAGATAGGAATCCATGCCGGGATTCTTGAAATAGGTTTCGTGCTGCGTTCTCGTCAGGGATTCAAGATACTTCGTTCCAATCTTTTTTCGGCGTGTCAGAGTGATTCCAAGACGCGTGAGCTGGTCGAGGCCCATGGCGGCCTGGAAGTCTTCCAGTCTGTAGTCGTACGCGATCGTTTTTTCCTGGCGCTTTGCACCGTAGCGGAGCGCGTCCACTTTTTGAAACAGCTTCGTGTCGTTCGTAACAATCATCGCCCCGTTTCCGGTCGTGATCAGATCATACTGCGAAAGGCCGCAGATCGAAAGCGCGCCCAGATGCGCGGGCTGCATTTCCGATCCTACGAGGCCGGTGAAGTCCGCGATCACCTGGACGTTTTCGCCTGGATTCTCAAGCGCCGCCGGCGCGCCAAACGTATGGTCGAGTATATAGACTTTCTTCTCTGCTTCCACTTGCAGAGCTTTTTGAACTGCTTCCTGGGAGGGATGAAACGATCCTCTTTCGATATCGACGAGGATGACTTTCGCGCCCGTGTAAAGCGCCGCATCGTATGCGCCGACCGGAGCGATCGCCGACATGGCAACCACATCGCCCGCGCCGATTCCCATCGCCAGATAGGCAAGGTGATAGGCTGCGGTCTGCGAATTCACGCTCAGCGCATGTTTGAAGCCCAGCGTATGTGCGAATGATTTTTCAAAACGGCCCGCAACGCTTCCGCTCATCAGGCGGTCGTGAATCAGGCAGTCGAGAACTGACACCAGTTCTTCTTTGCTCAGAGTCGGTCTCTGCGCTTCTATTGGTTGAATCTTGCGTTCTTGTTTATAAACCCCGGCTAAAGCCACGACAGTATCCTTTTTCTATTTGGTCCGGTGTAAAATATTATGTCTCATTGCGTCCAGCCCTTTTTTGAGGCCCGTTTCAAAATTTAGACGCAAAAGCGCCATTCCGGTTCGTTTTACGGCGTTTCCGGTGTGTAGCCCGGCGAGGTGGAGCATGTGTAAATTTCTGCGCCAGGGGCAGGGCTCAGGCTCACTTCAGCGCCGTGAGGGATGAAGACCGCATTTCCGGAGGAAAGCATTTCCCCGTTGATCTGCATCGCCCCTTTGAGAGCGAGCACAATGGCCGGGCCGCTCCGGTGGATGAGGCGGTCCACGCGGTGCAGAGCAAAGTCCGGCACGGGCACAGGGTAGATCAGTCCGCGTTCATCTTCGATGGGGCGGATCACTGAATGAGGCCCCGTCCTGTAATGCAGCATGGAAAGCAGCGTGTCCACATCGCAGTACTTCGTTGTAAGACCCGCGCGCACGACGTTGTCGGATGCGGCCATGCATTCCAAAATCTCTCCGCCCAGGTAAGAGTGCGGTTCGTTTGGTCCAAGAAAGATTGCATCGCCGTGCTCAAACTCCATGTAATTCAGAAAGAACGGCGCGAAGATTCCCGGATCGCGTTCGCCGTAGATTCCGCAAAGGTCAAGAAAGCACATCTCTTCCGGCTCGCGCGAAATCGCTGAACGCACGCGTTCCGCGGCCCGCGCCACCGCTTCGCCTTCCGCGCGCATCAGTTTCGCGTACCAGCCGCGCAGTCCGTCCGCAATGCCGCCGCAGATCTCGAGCAATGCCGCATGACGTTCCAACTCGCGTTTGATCTCGGCTTCATTGCGAAATCCGACGAGAGCGCGCATGTCCTGGATGCACATGGCCAGTTCCGGTTTGTGATTCGGGTCCGGATAGTTTTTCGGATCGCGCGCATGAAGGGATTTCGCAAGGGTTCGGTCGGGGTGCGCCTGGATGGAGAGCGGTCTGTCTGCGTGTAGAATCTTGAACAGGAAGCTCAGATGCCCCTTATGGCCGAGGTGGTAGTCCGGATCGCGCGCAATGACTTCTGCGAGACTTTCTTCCTCGGGAACGACCACACTTGGTCCGGAAGGATGCGCTCCCATCCAGAGTTCTGCAGCCGGCTCGTCTTCAAGAACGGCCTCGTGCGCCGTAAAAGCGATGTGCCTGAGAATGCTGTCCCGGCTGATGCTGCCCCAGTGATACTTCTGCACCGGGCATTTCAAAAGGTAGAAGGACCTTCGCGTCAAATGGGACGCTCCAGCGAAGGAGTTGATTCCGGCAGGTGACGGGGCGCAAGAAACGAGGGGCTGTAGAATAAGAAAAGGACAAACAACGCGAAACCAAGATATAGAAGAAACTTGACGAGCGTGTGAAAAGAGAATGGGACCGAGCTCCCCGGTAAGAGGGCCAGGAAATCGTATTTGAGCATGAGTAGGAATCTCTGCACGTCTCCTTTCTTTGTTTCTCGCCCAGGCGGTCAAATAGATTCAGAGCCCTCAGGCTTCGTATCTACTTGTCAGGATCATGCCTTCCCCGTAGAAGGGGGCATGCTCAGAGGCTTGATTGTTTTTGCCGCCCTGGCTCTATCGGCGGCAGCGTCGGCAGAGCCGCGCGCCGATGTCGATGTGCGGAATCTGTCAGGCGGCGTAACATTGGTCCGTGTATTTCCCGAGGGTTACTGGCTTGCGTCTGAACAATCCGCTGCTCTGTCCGTAATCGTGCGTGGACTCACTCCGCCTGTCGTCGTGGTTCTCTGGGCGCCTTATGTCCCGCACGTACTCGATGAGTCAGGCGAGTCTTCGAAGCTGTTTCCGATTCGCTTCGCATGGTTTCTGCACAAAGTTTGTTACCGCGATGTGAATTACGAGGATCCCCAGTACAAGG
>CAZUJO010000215.1:4535-6674 GCA_964619995.1 uncultured Leptospiraceae bacterium | reverse complement strand
AGCAACGAATGCCTGTCGAGAGTGCAAGGACCGAGCACCGTAGCGAAACGAAGTGAAGCGGAGGAGCGGAGCTGTTAGCGTTAGTTATCCGGACAAACTTATGTCCCCTATCCACCTTAACAGGAGGATAGTATGAAAAACAAGCCACAAGTGTGGATCAAGGCGGATGCCGGCGGCATTCGGGAAATGAGGCAGCCAAGCGCCGAAGCGAAGAAGCTGAATAGATATGCGAGGAAAGGCATTCCTTACCAGCGGGCCGTTCCTCGGCTGTATCGCACGAATGGAGCAAATCCATGAAGCGCCGCAAAGATCGTAAGAGAGAAACGGCCTGGCAGGCGGTGCTGCACGAGATCCCGAAGGATCGATTCGAAAGCATCTGGACCGGACTCCCCGAGGGCGTTCGCAAGAAGTCAACGGCGAAGGATCTCGCGGAGCTCATGATCTTTTTGCATTCGCAGCTGGAGATCGCGGGAAACTCCGCGAAGGTTGAAATGAATGCACGGAGAGCGGAACGTCTCGCAGAAAGAGCTGCGCGATTCGTTAGCGATCAAGTGGCAATGTTCAAAAAATGGAAAGGGTCACTTCGCATAGCAGAGAAACCACAGCTGCGACTCAGTGCCGCTGCCGTTGGAATTCTGTCTCACGTTCGCAGTCTGAGGTTCGGGAAGTGAAAGGCCGCGCAGAAAAAAAAATCGATCGATTTCTCTCGGTCGTAACCAGGCGCACGGATTCTGTAATGAACGTCATGCGCTCTGAAAACTAGACCTTATGGCGCATTCGAGAAAACAGAATCAGGAACCGAGAAGCAGACGCATGAGGCGCAAGCTGCAAATCACGGGGATCGGAAACTATGACAAAGTCATCCGTAGGTTCAACCAATCCAGAACCCCTGTAACCGCTCTCTGGTTAGTGCGCTATATTCAAGCGGAGAAGGAGAGAGCGTCGACTCGCACTGCGAAGATGTGCAAGTTCGCGTTCCTCAAATCGCTGTCAGTGATGCGTGGAAGAACGACCCGCCAGATGATTGATGCGGTTCGAGCCGTAAAAGTGCCCGTGCCAAAAACAATCGTCAGACCGGAAGATGTTCTTTCGCGCGAAGAACTTGAGATGTTCATCAAGAAGAGTCCGCGAAAGTGGGCTCTGCTCTGGTTGTTCGTCTACTGGACGGGCTGGAGGATCAGTGCGATTCTCCAGCTCGAACTTCGCGCGTGTCATCCGGACGCGGCAAACGGTGTCGTTGTCTGTTACGGAGTCGGAAAGGCTTCGCGGAATATCGACGCAGAGCTGCCGATCAGACTGTTCGGGGCCATTCGGTCCAAATGGCAGGGCAGGCGGTATGTGTTCGAAAGAGCGCCCGGCGTTCCTCTCTCATACAGTCAGGTCCAGAAGAAAGTGAAGCTACTCGGCACGCGCATCCTGCGTCGCAGAGTATGGAATCACCTTTTTAGACACACGCTCGCGACCAACCTCATCGAAGGCGGTGCAATGTTGCACGACGTCTCGAAGCTTCTCCATCACAGCCACGTCAGCATCACGACTGACATCTATGTTCACGTTAAGCCTAACCGTGATCGAATCAGGAAGATCATGGGCAGACGAGCGGACCTGATGAGGGCCGCAGGTGTCGACCCAAAGGAAACAATCATCAATGAAAAACCTCAATCCAGACTTATTGGTCAGCGAGGCACTCAGAAAAAGCCTTCTCTTTCTGTTGAGAGAGAGTCTCTCTCACCGCAAACCTCAACGGCAATCGAAGCCCATCGCGCATGGAGTAAGACCTTGGGCAAGCGCGGTGCTTGAGCAATGTCCGCACTGCGGAGTCTACTCAACCGGAGGCCACACATGCCAGTAGCAAAGCGCGAGATCGTTCGCACGCCTGCGTTCTGCAAGCGATGCGAAGAGCTGCTTGCAGAGCTTGGCAGCTACCAGGCCGTAGCGGATCGACTCAACGTGAAGAAATGGCACGTGGAGCAGGCAATCAGGAAAGGGCCTCATATACCGGTTGCGCTCAGGCGCAAACAAGAAGCGACAAAAGGAGAACGCATAGCATGAAGCAGTTGAATATCACAGACGCGAACAGATTGATTCGCGAAGCAAACAACAACATGGAGTCCGTCAACGTAAGCTTCGATGGCGAGG
>CAZUJO010000215.1:0-4525 GCA_964619995.1 uncultured Leptospiraceae bacterium | reverse complement strand
GCTCCGCACGGCTTTTCAGCGACAAATCAGAAGCGGGAGTTTATCACGTGACGATCGCCGGGAAAGAAGCGTCGGAGGATTTCTTGGTCTTGATTCAACCTCCGGCTCCAGAACCCGAAAAGCCCGCGCTCACGCCAGAAAGAATGAACGATCCGGTGCTTCTGCTTGAAATGCGAAGACTGGATCAGGAGCAGATGACGAAGGAGAGGAAGTTCTACACTGATCAGATTGAGTCATTGAAGAACGAGCATCGATCTGAAATCGGGCGACTGAACGCGGAACATGAGAAGGAGCTCTCTCGCGTTCGGTCAGAATGCGATTACAAAATCGCGCTTGTGGAAGGAAACGCGGCGAAACTCGAAACGGAGAGGGGCAGCCTTTCGAAAATCATCGAGACAAGACTGAAGGCAGAGCTTCGCGCAAACAAAGGCGCGGCGGATCTTGCGTGGATCGACAAGCTCACAGAGAATCCGATCGCGATGGCATTCGCGGCGAAGATGCTCAATATAGATATCAAAGAGTTCGCGCCAATGTTGCTAGGGCTTTCTGATGCATCGCAAATAATCCCCGGCATGCCGGGCGGCGGGATCGCGGAGCTGAAGGAAAGGCTAAAGGCGATGGGGGTAGATGTGGAAGGCGGTGCAAAGCAATGAGTAAAGAAACAGAACGGCTGCTGAAGAACATGCAGGCGCAAATTGCCCTGCAGCAAGAGGCGTTAAATATCGTATATCGCAAAGCCGCCACCCTTCTGAATCGGGAAGAGAGAGAGCAACTGAACACGTGCCAGACGGCCTTTGCGGCGCTGCTCGACCAGAATACGAAGATCATGGAGGCATGGAATGGGAAGTAGCAGCGACCGTCAGTTGGCGCTTGATCTTGTGAAGAGCACCTTCGACGGAATGGAGGTCCCGTCGCGTCCAGAATGGAAAGAGATCGGTGCATCCGCGTTTGGCGAGACCACGGCCGAGCAAACACGGACCCGCGAAGATGCATTCGGCGGAACGATATCGTTTTCGACGGACTGGAATCACAAACTCGCCTGCCAAGCGTTCACCACGTTTCGGATGTTCAACCCCCGCAAATACAGGCGGGGGCTTCTGTATGAGATCGCCTTGAGGGGTAAGATGCTCGGCCGGGCGCGGCTTGTCGAGGTGCTCAGCATGAGCTTCTCGCAGATCACGCCGGCGATATCGTATATAGACACTGGTTACGACGTTGATACGTTCCAGAAGATTCTCAAGCAAATGTATAGCAAGACGATTGAGAGCTTCGGGCACTCAATGTGGAACCTGCTGATCCTGAAATGGGAGGAAAGAAACCATGCCGAAGCTCGTTGAATGCAGTGACTGTTTCTACTTTGAGAAGTTGAAGGGCGATAGCGAACGCGGGACCTGCCTGCGGCACCCTCCGCGCGTGCTGCTTGATATCGATTTCGATCGTCAGCAGATCGCGACTTCATGGTGTCAGCCGACCGTGACTCATGTGATGAGCTGCGGCGATGGTTTTCCGACAGCGCGATCGCTCGGCGGAAAGCTGGCCGAAGCGTTTAAGGAGATGGAGAAGGTGAGACGATGAGCGCGACGGTTGCACGGAAACAGGCAAAGGTGTTCATCCCGGACCATATCTACCGGGACAAGGAGGGCGACCCGATATACGGCGTTTGTGTTCTGCAAGGGACCAGTCGTCGGGTCGAATATCATTTTGATCCGGGGGAGAAAGTATGGAGGGCGGGACGGAATGGCCTCGCCGGCATCCCCTACAACCTCCCGCAGATCGTGAATGCGGATCCAGTCTGGATCGTTCCTTGCGAGGAGGCTGCCGATGCGTTGCGCGAATTGGGGGCATGCGCGACCACTAGCATTGGAGGTCTTGGTCGTTGGAACCCCGCATTTGGAAAATTGTTTCGAGGGAAGATCGTCTACATTCTTCCGCGAAACACAGCAGAGGGTCGGGAGCAAGCAGAGCGGGTTTTCTTCTCGGTCATGGACAAAGCCCGTGAGGCGAAGATCGTCAGCGTCGCGAGCATTCCCGAAGGCGGGGACGTGCGGGACTGGATCGCGGAGCGAGGTCGAAAGGCAAACTACGGGAATCTGGTGTTTGTGTGCGAGAGCTATGAGTGGACCGATCGACTCGCAATGGAAGCGGCCCGCAGCAAGCGAATCACTGATACCGGCAACGCGGAGCAGTTCGTTGCGCGAAACCGTGATTCGATTCGCTTCTGTCACTCCTGGGGAGACTGGCTCCTGTGGGACGGAGCGCGCTGGCAGCGGGATCGCGGCGCGCTGATCTCCCATCTTGCAAAGGAGATGGTGGACGAAATCTGGGAGGAAGTGCGCGAATATGAGGGCGACGAGTATGCCAACCGCTTGAAGAAGTGGGCGACGTTGTCGCGCTCGCATGGCAAGCGCTCGGCATTACTGTCTCTGGCAAGAGAGGAGCGCGATGTCTCCGTGACTCACCAAGTGTTCGATACGCACCGGCATTTGCTGAACGTTCGCAATGGAGTTCTCGATCTCGATGCGGGAACGTTAGGTGCTCATGACCCGGAGCTGTATCTCACGCGAATAGCGCCGGTTGAGTATGACCCGGCGGCATCCGCGCCGACATGGCTGAGGTTCGTTGAACGCATCTTCATGGGAAACGCAGATCTGATCTCTTACGTTCAGAAGGCGGCCGGCTACGCGCTTACCGGATATACGCACGAGCAGTGCTTCTTCTTCTGCTACGGCACGGGAGCCAACGGGAAATCGACGTTCGTGGAAACGCTGCTCTTCCTGATGGGAGACTACGGGGAAAAGACGAGCATCTCGACGCTCATGGCGAAGGAGAATGATGGCGGGGATGCTAACCCGGCATTGATCGCGCTTCAGGCTGCGAGGCTGGTTGTCTCATCGGAGATTGAGGAGGGGAAGCGGTGGAACGAGTCGCTGGTTAAAGACCTTTCAGGTTCGGATCGGATCAGCGCGCGACCGTTATACGGCAACCCGATCACGTTTTTCCCGGAGTTCAAACTCTTTGTCTACGGCAATCACAAGCCGGCCATCCGCGGAACGGACAAGGGGATAAAGCGTCGGATCAAGCTGATTCCGTTCACTGTTACGATACCCCCCGAAGAGAAGGACGAGCGCCTGGGCGAGAAGCTCCGTGCGGAGCTGTCCGGCATACTCAACTGGTGTCTCGCGGGTTGGCAGAAGGCAAAACGGGAAGGGATGAAAGCCCCTTCAATAGTCGAGTCCGCAACGGACAGTTATTTCGCGGAGCAGGATCTCTTGCAGACCTTTCTCGAAGACATGGTAGAGGTCGTGCGCATTGATGGAACCACCATCCTTGACCCGAACGTGAGCGTAAAGAATGCGAAGCTTTACGAAGTGTATGAGGAATACAACCGCGTAAGGCGGCAGTGGTCTCTCTCTCATCGTGTTTTTACGCAGAGACTCACGGAAAAAGGTTTCGAGCAGCGCGCGGACCGCAAGGGCCGTCCATGGATCGGGATGAGGCTGAGGGAAGGAGGGGATGCAGATTTTTAAAACTCCTCGGAAATAGTGTGCGAAGTGGACTTCTGGACCGCACGGTAGGTCCAGAAGTCCACTTGGTCCACTTCCCCCAACCTTTTTCCCTGAAATTGCGCTTGTACGGAAATGGATCTTCGGGCTTTCTTCTGCCATGGACGGAGAAGGAACACTCAGACCCCTCGAATCATTTCATCAGACGATAAGCGAAATCTTCCGCATGGCGGCCGCTTACCACGCGGACCTCGAACCATATCATTTTCCAAATATCTTCGCGGTCTACAACTACGTTCGATCGCTGCCTTACCAGAAAGATCCGGACGGTCTCGAAACGGTCTCGCGACCAGGTTATACACTCGCGGGCGATTGGACCCTTCCCCGCGATTGCGACGACAAGACATTGATTATCATTGCGGCCGCGAACAAATTTGGGCTTCCGGCTCGCGCGGTTGTGTGCGGTGAGATTCCGCAGCCGCATCACGTCTATCCGGAAGTGTTCCTTTCCGGGAAGTGGATTCCCTTCGATGCAACCTACGGGGACATTCAGCACGACTGTCGCCTGGGCGAAAGGCTTTACGGAGAGATATTCAGAGAGGAGCTGTATGGCTGACTATAAGCGAAGATGGATCCGTGATGCTGAGTTCTGCGCGATGGTGACGGAATTGCGGCGGTCCGGGTGTTCGTGGGAGCTGGTAAGGGAGAAGATCCGGAAGAGGGATCCGCGTTACTGCGACGTAAAGCTGAGCGACGACGTGCTGCGGGCGGCTGTCACGCAGGGTCCGATAAATTTTTTTTCCAAAAGCGCTGTATAACCGCATGTTATTCGCCGCTTAACGGTAATCCTGTTATCGGTTGTGGTTGATCTTCAATGCGCACTGTGATCTCCCTGTGAGTGATGGCGCATCTACTAACGCTTGAAGGCGATTACGATACACGATTCAACCTTTCCCAACAAGAAGTCGAATTTGCAAACGCTCTTGCGGGTGATGTTCCAGAAGGGTTTATCCCTGTTGAGG
>CAZUJO010000214.1:0-6700 GCA_964619995.1 uncultured Leptospiraceae bacterium | reverse complement strand
TTCCTGGCCTTTGTAAGCCAGAGACGCTGCGGAATCCTTGTGCTCTTCTGCCTGGAACGTCATCTCGATGTCCGCGCGGACCGTCGAACGACGGCGCTTGAACGATGCGAACGCTGCATCCGCGAAGCCCTGTGATACGCCTGAGAGGAATTCGTTCAGAACGTTCGCCATGGACTTCATCATGTACATCTTGCGCTTCGTCGTAGTGATGTCTACGTCGAGGATCAGGCCCGGCTGCAGATGGTGCGGGTTGATTTCGTAGATGTACTTGTTGAATGTCTGCTCGATCAGGTTCAGACGTTCGTCGATTACGACGCGCTCAACCGGATTCTGGTAGCCATACATGGTCTGCAGTTTGTCGCGGAGATACTTCACTTTCTCGCCGATGTTCTTCACTTCGACAGAGTAAGTGCGGTTGTTCTTTTCAACAAACGTAGTAGGAGGATCGCGGAACCGCAGTTTATCCCAGTGGATTTCATCCGGGTCGTTGTTCACAGTGACGCGTTCTTTCACCCATGCTTTCGGCATGATGTTCTTCGCGAGGTCTTCGAAATCTTTTACGATTCTGGAAAGACCAAGGAAGCGCTTCTTGGAACGGTCATATACTTCGTGAACGACATCCCATACGGCTTCTGCTTCGCGGAGGAATGCAGACAGACGGGCGTCATACGCGCGCTTGAGGTCGCGGATCTGGTTCTGGTCCAGGTAGACCAGGCGGATCGCGTAGCGTTCGTCCGGAAGACGGGAATCATCCTGATCTTCGTATTCACGCACCCAGCATTCGCGGGCGTTCTTCTTGTTATCGCAGACCTGGTAGCCCAGTTTCGACGTGTCAAGAATGGAAGTCAGAGTGTTCACAGCAGTGTTGAAGCCCCGGTTCCGAATGTTTTCGGAGTCGATGATCTTCTTGATCTGCTCGCGCATGTTCATCGAGTCGTAGTCGTCCTGGTCGATTTCAGCGCGGAGGCCTTCGATCTTGTCCAGGAACTTCTTCGCCAGAATCGTATAACGGCGGCTGTTCGGGTCAGAAACATTGTCGTCGGTATACTTGTCTACGAGCTTGATCTTTTCGAACATTACCTCGCCGTCAGACAGTTCTGCGCGGCCGGTATCGATCAGTTCTTCTTTCAGTTTGTCGATTTCGCGATCAATCAGTTCCGTGATGTGCTTGGAGATGGAATCTTTCAGCAGGTGTTCTACGGTTGTCTGGTAGTGGAAGATCGGGCTGATCAGTTCTGAATCAAGGATGTTGATTGAGAGCTTGATATCTGTTACAGTCTTGGGCTTGAACTGGCTGTCTTTGAAGGAACACTTAACGATGGAGTAAGCGTTCTCACCGCGAACGAAGGCGCCGACGTCTGTCTTCTGACGAAGAATGGAGTTGGTTTCGTTTTCGAGGTCGTTCATACCGCGCTGAATGTGGCCCTGAAGGTGGCCATACATGTTCACGACGGATTTTTCCAGTTCACCGGTGTTGAACTTGTCCGCGCCGCCGACTTTGTCGAGGATCTCAACGATCTCGCGAGGCGTGTAGCGCTGCAGAGTGCGGAGTTCTTCTTTGTCGATGAACTCACGAACCTTCTTCACCATTTCGTCTTCAACCGTTACCGTGTAGCGGTTGAACATGTTTACGTAGGACTGGTTTACATAGTTGTAGATTTTGTCTTCAATGCTTGCCATGATGTCCACGTCTTTGAGGACTTCTGGCGGCAATTTCGTCTGAACAAAGTGCTGTACGCGATTAGCGGTATCGTCGATGATCTTCTTAGACTCGACGATCTTATCACGGCCTTCCCATACGATTGATGTGCGGGACGCGACCGCACTGGGGATAACCGGATCTACTTTATTGGGGCTTTTGGGAAATTGACCCATTCCATTCCTCCAGAATTATGAACAGGAGACAAAATATCTCTTTCTGATTTATCGAGATAGCTGATTCCTGCGGCAACCATCCTTTCAACAAAAAAATATTGCGCAGAACGGATTTTTGAACAGTCCCGCAAGGCGCGCGGATATGCTACATAATCCGTCCTTATCAACAGCAAGAGATCAGCATTTCTCAAAAAAAATCACCACACTGCAAAAAAAATACGCGCTCTGCTTGATTCGAGCGGACCCGGAGCCGATTCGGCGGTCAGAAATCGCGGTCGTTAAAGATATCTTCCCGGGTGCGATGGATCTCACGCTTGTCCGGGTCTGATTTGCGCGCGTCCGCCGACGTCTTTGGTTCCGTTCCCGGCAGAAATAGTTCTGTGATGGTCTCGCACGATCCGGCCGGAAGCATTCCCGTGTCTTCGCATACTTCAACCGCGTGCACGTTCGAATCAGGAAACTCAAACGCGCGCACAGGCTCACCGCGAAGCGCGCGGCGCATGTACTGTCCCCACACGGGAGCTGCGAGCGCGCCGCCCGTGCCTGCGGAGCCAAGCGTGCGGTTCGAATCATAACCGATTTGAATGGCAGTGACGAGCTGCGGAGTAAAGCCGATGAACCAGGCGTCGGAGCTGCGATTCGTCGTGCCGGTCTTTCCCGCTGCGGGCCGTCCGATTGCGGCCGCGGTTCCCGTTCCTTCGCGAATCACGTCTTCCATCATCGATGTAATGATCTGGCATGCGCCCGCGCTGAGCACACGTCGTCCTTTTTCCTCTTTGTGTTCGTAGAGCACGTCGCCTTCTGAGTCTTTGATCGTCTCAATGATGTAAGGCTTCACCTCGAATCCGCCGGAGGCGAACACCGAATAGGCGCGCGCCATATCCATCGGAGTCATTTCGACTGTGCCGAGCGCAACGGTCGCTTCGCGCGGCAGATGTTTTCCAATCTGATCGTATCCGAGTATTTTTTCCGCAGTGGGATTGATGCGGCTTGCGCCTAACCGCTCGTAGACGCGGATCGCAACGGCGTTCTTTGAAAGCCGAAGCGCCTTCCGCAGACGGATTGGTCCTTCGTAGGTCTGTGAAAAGTTTTCGGGCGAGTATTCCGAAAGGTCTGCGCTGACGAATTGAACCGGCGAGTCGTCGAGCACGGTTGCGGCCGTCAGTGGTTTTTCAGTCCCGGGATGGAGCCCGGTCTCTTCGATTCCGGAAGCGTAGATGATGGGCTTAAAGGAGCTGCCGGGCTGTCTGCGCGCTGTCAGGAATCGCAGCTGCTGATTCTGCGAGGTAAAGCCCGATCCGCCTACAACAGCCGTGATCGCGCCCGTATCCGGCCGCATGCTGATCAGAGAACCTTCCACGCCCTGCTCTTCCTCTACGGCCGTTTCCACCATGTTTCGGTCAATGGCAGCTCCTGCTTTTTCGTCCCCGGCAAGGAGATTCAAAAGGGAAAGCTCGAGGCGCATTTCCGGCACGAAATCCCGCTCAAATTCAGTGAGTTTCCGGCTCTTGTTCACGCGGAACTCTCCGGGATCGAAGATGTCCTCGATCAAGGGCAGCATCTTGCCGTACTCGTCGTCGAACGCAAAGAAATTCCGGAAGGGCTTGCGCCGGCGGGCCTCCGTGTAACGGGCCAGGGCCGGCGTCATCGCCTCTTCGGCCGCCTTCTGGTGATCGACCAGGATGGTCGTCTGGATCTGCAAACCGCCCGAATAGAGTCTGTCCTCAAATTCTTCGGGAATGATCTTTTTCACGTATTCAGATACATACGGAAACTCGTTCATTCTCTTGTTGAACGCTGTATCGTTCGGGGAACGGTTCAGCTCGGCGTAGAAATTTTCTTCGAGATCTCTCCAGGAGTCTTCCGCTTCCTTCACGCTGATCGTTCCTGTTTCAACAAGCTTGCGCAGAACGACCTGCACTTTGCGGCGGGATCGATTTGGAAATGCAAGCGGGCTGAAATCGCGCGGACGAGTGGTCAGCGACGCAAGGAGCGCGGACTCACCCCACGTGAGATCTTTGTGGCTTTTGTCGAAATAGAAATCCGCGGCAGCTTCGACGCCCAGGGTTCCGTGGCCGAGCGGAACCTCATTTAGGTACATTTCGAGAATGCTTTTTTTCCGGTAGCGCAGCTCGAGCAGCACAGCCAGGAATGCTTCGCGGATTTTCCGGAAGAAGGTTCTTTCATTGGAAAGAAAGCGCAGACGCGCAACCTGCTGTGTGATCGTGGAGGCGCCTTCTTTCACTTCGCCTGCCATGAGGTTCACCATGGATGCGCGAAGAATCCCCTGAGGATCCACGCCCCAGTGCCAGAATGCATAGAAGTTGTTGTCCTCGGTTGCGATGAACGACCGGACTACCTTCGCGTTGCGCGCTTCGTCATTGCTCAGGTCGATTACCTTCCGCGAGAATCGATAGAACTCAGCGATGGGCACAGGATTGCCCGCTGAGTCTTTGCCGTAAATGATGGAAGGACGTTCGTACCCGCGCGAAGCGAATACCAGGTACGGATCCATCGGCGTCGCGCAGAGAAGAAGGACAGCAAGCACGGGCAGACCCGCAAGAACTCCCGCTACAAAGCGGTTGCGGCCTGGTGACGATTCAATGGCGGAAAGAAACCTCGCAAAGCCGAAGAAGATTGTGCGAGAGGCAATCCCCGAGTTTCCCGGAGGCACAAAGACGGTATGCCGGAGTTCGTCCTTTGTCTTCTTAGGCTGCATGTGATTTTTCCGGGAAAGGGAACTCTCCGGTTTTGAAAAAGCGCGCGTAGCAGAAAATCAAAAAAAACCAGCCGGCAAACGGCGAAAGAAATCCAGAGATCGCAGCCCCCATGATTCCCATGCCCGGTATCAAAAATGAGTTGAGCGCGAACCCCGCGGCCATGCGGGCCCCGGCTTCGACGGCGACGAGCCGCGGTCGGTCCAGTGCAAAGAGCGCTGTGCCGAGCGGCGCAAAGAGGATCTTCAAAAGATAACCGGGATACAGGAGATACAGGATATTCACGGATGCAGTGTATTCGGGGCCGAACCATCGCGGAACAAACCATGCAAGGACAAACAGACCAGGAATGAGGGCGATGGCCGCCGGAATCAGGTAGCGGTAGACCCTGAGAAAGACGGCGCGGTATTCGTCCGCCTTCTGCAATCCAGAGAACCAGGGAAGAAACATGGACTGCATCGTCGCCAGGAGAATGAGAAATCCCTGCAGAGGCATGCGCGCAGCATTGTAAATGCCGGTGTCCCGCGCTTCGCCGAGCATCAGAACTTCCATCCAGTCCGAGAAGATCGAGAAAAACGACGCAGCCACAATGAATGCGTTGTAGGACACAAGCGTCCTCAACCGCGCCCGCCATTCTGTGCCGAGAGAAAGGTCGGCGAAGAAACTGGCCGGAAAGACAGCGAAAAAGAACACAGAAGACAGGACCGGACCGAACGTGTACGCGAAAACGATCTCCTCCGGCCCAAAACCGCTGTCGAAAAGATACAGCCCGCCGAAGAGGAGGATCCGCAGAAATCCGGTCAATGGAATCCACGCGCTCAGCCGGTTGTAAGCGCCGTGCGAAACGAGAATGGCTTCCTGGTAGCTGACGACGGACATCGATGCGCCGCCGACGAAGATCATCCAGAGCATGAGAGGGGAACCGAAATCCGGCAGGGATTCGCGGATTCCTTCCGGACCGGCGAAGAAGCTGAGCGCAACGGAAGCAACGGCGATGAGGCTTCCGAGTCCCGCCATGGCCGCGCCCTTTATATAGATAGAAGCGCGAATCAGGCTCTGCACTTCGCCCGGGTTGTTTTCGCGGATGGCAGGCGCGAGAAATCGCACGATGGAGTACTGAAGTCCCGCCTCAAGGATGGCCTGTGCGATCACCATGCGCGCAATCACGGAGGCGAACGTGCCGTGATCTTCTACCGTAAGGAACCGGCCCGCAAGAAGAGAGAACAAAAGGCCGGCGAATGAGTTAAATGCCCGCGAAACAAAGAGGAAAACCCCTTTGCCGAAGCGGCTGTTCATTTTGCTTCGCAGATCCTTCATCAGAAGACTGCATCCGTCGCGCTGACCTGGCGGCCCTCCTTATGCGACAGGCGGTGCACGCCGTCCGGAGTCCACAGGATGGATTCTGTCAGCCATCCATCCTCTTCGCGCAAAGCCCCGCGCAGAAACGTATTGCCGTGAATGCCCGTCATGCACAGACATCCGTCGCCGCCGATCCACTCTTGGGCGGGAAGCGTTCTGTCCTCAAGGCCCAGCTCCTTCGTCTGTTCTTCGAAGAGAGGATGATGCGGCGTGATCCGACCGGCGAAATAACCGCCCGTTACGCGCGCCATGTAGGCGAGGATCAATCCCTCGGGAGCTCCGTAGGTGCCGAAAAGCAGGGTCCAGCGCCCGCGCGGACGCAGAAGAATTTCCGCGCCGGCCGAGATACTTCCGCTGTCGATGAGAGCGACGCCCGCGCCTGCAGAGCGCGTGGCCTCTATGATCTCCGTATGACGTTCGCGGTCCTGCACGACGACGGTCATATCCGAAATCGGCATTTTGTTTTCGCGGGAAATGGTCTTTAATATAGAAGCAATGCCGCGGTCGATGGACTCTTCCGGCGGATGTGTGGCAAAGTAACTCGCTGCGGGCGAAGGCGGCATGAGAATCTGCGTCATGTAGGTTCCGGGCACAGGAGGAATGCAGCCCGCTGGAGCCGCGAGAAGCACGGACATGGAATCCGGAAGCCCGCGCGAAAAGTTCGTCGTGCATTCGAGAGGATCGACCACCAGATCGAGTTCCGGTTCTCCTTCGCGCGGACCAAGGCGCTCCCCGGCATACAGCATGGG
>CAZUJO010000213.1:0-6712 GCA_964619995.1 uncultured Leptospiraceae bacterium | reverse complement strand
CGTTGATTCTCGCGCGCACAATGAGTGAGTTGAAAACCGATCCGAGAACAATCGCTCCACCCGCGCCCTGCAGAGATTTTCCCATTGCGTCTGCGTTTGCGAACACAACGAAACGCTTCCCATGCAGCTCGATTCCATCGCTGATCGAGATATCGCCTCCAATCTCATAGCGGCGATTCTTGAACTCGAACTGCTTCTTCTGACGCGTAATCATTTCAACGGTCACGCGTCCGGGCGGGGCGGCGTTGCGCGCCAGGGGTTTGAGCAAAAGAGAAGTAAGAAAGTAATCTCCGTCCTGCGCTGCCTTCAACTCTCGTACAGTTTCAAGCGAGTTTTTGAGTTCTGTTGTGCGAAGTTGAACTTTCTCTTCGAGGTTCGTTTTCGCCGTTTCAAGCTCTGCGGCATATTCGACGAGCCTCTCCTGATCCGCGGAAAGCCGCGCTTCAATCACGTAAAGCATCGAAAGCATGAATCCAAAGAAGCCCCAGGAGAGCATCTGCCGGGGCCAGGGAACATATCCCAGAGTTCCGAGCAAATCATAGATGGCTGTCAGCGTAAAAATCGACAGGCCGACGCTGAGCGTGCGCGCCTCGCGGTTGCCTTTCGCAACGTCCCTTATCAGAAGCACGAGACCCACGACGGCCGAGACCAGCGCGAAATAGAAGAAAGGAATGAGAGCGCGGTAAAGAGGCAGCAGCGTGAAATCGAGAAGAATCGCTACTATGAAATACAATATGTGAAAGAATGCGATAGCGAGAAAGACGCGGCCGTCGATGGCGATCTCGCGGAAGAAAAGAGCAATCGTTGCCGGAAGCAGGAAGAGCGAAGCATACTCCATGTAGTAGAAGAAAAGCGGAGCGTCCACGAGCAGATGCTGAATCTCAAGGGTCCGGTTTGTGACCGAATACACGCCTGCGCAGAAAGCAAAAATCCCAAACGTGAAATGGGAAATCGACTGCCGCCGCCTGACGTAGAGAAATACTGCGAAGATACCCGTCAGGATATACAGAATTCCCAGCGAGAAACGGTCTATGTCCTTTCTCACGATGCGCAGGACGAGATCGCTGCGGTTTCCGATGATTGGATCCTCGTCGATCCCGATGCCCACGGTGGAGAGGTCCGAGTAGATCTTCAGAATGAAATCAGTGCCGGGTGCGCATTCACGCGGGAGGGAAATGAGATGCATGGGCCAGCCTCGAAATCCGCGCCGGCCCAGATTGGGATCTCCGGAACGATAGACGACTTTGCCTCCGCAGTACGCTTCAAAGCTCTGGAACATCACGGCAATGTGAATGGCCGGTTCCGCGTAGGGCAGATCAGGAATCGGTAGCTTCAGAAAGAGCAGGTTGCCCTGAGTGGACGGCAGGATCAGCTTTGTCGCGGGCGACCAGACGTGCTTCTCCGCTTCCCGCCAGCTCATGGTCGAGGGCGTTCCTGTCTGGAAAAAGAACCACCGAGGAGCTGGCAGCGTTTCGGCCGCAAGCGCTGCGGCGCAGAAAAAAAGCGGAAGCGCGAAAAGCCGGCTCACCCAGACAGATTGCGGCCGTGCGCGAAAGCTCGCAAGCTTTGTTTCGATTGCCTTCCGGGATGGACGCTTTATGAGGAGCTATGATACGCATCCTCCTTCTCGGCCTTTTTGTCGCTGCTCTGCCCCGGACGATCTTCGCTCAGCCTGTGGCCGGCAAGTGCTCAGTATTTCCTTCGAATAACATCTGGAACACTCCGGTCGATCGGCTCCCCGTTCATCCCCGGTCGCAGGCCTACGTCGCAAGCATCGGGACCGCGAAGAAGCTGAAAGCAGACTTTGGATCAGGGCTGTGGAACGGCGGTCCAATCGGCATTCCGTTTACTCTGGCCACCGGCACGGGTGTGCGCGTTGCGTTTGAATATGCGGATGAGAGCGATCCGGGCCCGTATCCTATTCCGGCGAATCCTCCCATCGAGGGCGGCGAGAAAAGCGACGGAGACCGGCACATACTCATTGTAGATCAAAAATCCTGCAGGCTGTACGAGCTTTACGCTGCGCGAAAGTCGCCTAACGGGTGGAAGGCGGGATCGGGCGCGATCTTCGATCTTTCGTCAAATGCGCTCCGTCCATCCGGCTGGACGTCAGCCGATGCCGCCGGTCTGCCGATCTTTCCGGGGCTCGTGCGTTACGAAGAGGTGGCGTCGGGAGAAATCAAGCATGCCGTGCGCTTTACGGCCCGGCGTACGCAGCGCGCGTTTGTGTGGCCTGCGCGGCATTTCGCATCGCGCATCACCGATGCGGGGGTTCCGCCCATGGGCGCTCGATTCAGACTGAAGGCTTCTTTCCCGATTGAAGGCTTTTCGAAAGAGAATCAGGTGATTCTGCGCGCCCTGAAGAAATACGGGATGATTCTGGCCGACAATGGTTCCGACTGGTTCGTGTCGGGAGCGCCGAGTGAAAAATGGAACAACGATCTCTTGCGGGAGCTTGGCCGCATAACGGGAGATTCGTTCGAAGCGGTCGACGTGAGCTCGCTCATGGTGAATCCAGATTCCGGAGAAGCGCGGAGCGCTCCAGGGCAGAATTCAAATCAAACGAAGGTCGATCCTGAATCGCTTCCTGCTGAATACTCAGGGGAAAGGGCGGACTGGGAAGAATGGCATACGGTGAAAGAATCCTGGATGAAAAACGTATATTTCGGATGCTTGAAGCAGGCCGGTCTGCGAATGTCGTGCGGGGGCTGTCCGAGCATATATACGAAATGGGTGTTCTCTGTCGATGATGCGGGCCGGCTTTCCATGGAGAAATACAAGGAGAGCATCTGCGGGCGCGCCTCGACTCCGGCGCTCGACCGTTGCATGACGGAAACCTTTCGAAACAAAACCTTTGTGAAGCTCCGAGGCAGGCGCTTTCGGGCGACTCTGGGCACCGGACTTTCCTGTTGAAAAAAATTCTGGAGCCGTGTCACAGGAGCCCCGGGTCGTTTGTCTAACTGAGAAATGGAGGGAAAATGAAACTAGCAGCTTCTATCTTTACGGGCCTTGTGGCCGTGCTTCATCTCTTGTTTATGTGCCTTGAGATGTTTCTGTGGCAGAGTGACTTCGGGCTGAAAACATTCGGTATGAGCCCGGAACAGGCGGCGCATTCGGCAGTTCTTGCCATGAATCAGGGATTTTACAACGGTCTTCTGGCGGCCGGTTTGATCTGGTCGTTCTTTCTGTCGAACGCCGAAACAAGGAAGATGGTCCGCACGTTCTTCCTGGGCGCTGTGGTGGCGGCCGGCGTTTTTGGCGCTGCGACGGCGAAGGTTTCGATTCTATTCACACAGGCTCTTCCGGCTCTGCTCGGTTTGATCTTTGTTCGGATGTCGAACGACTGATATGAGCCCGCAGTCCGATGACCGCGATCTTGTGGCGCGCGCCCTTTCGGGCGAAGCAAGCGCGCTCGAAACGCTCGTTCGCGGCTGTCAGGACCGTGTCTATAATCTGGCGCTGCGTTTTCTCTGGCATCCCGAAGATGCAGAAGACGCAGCCCAGGAGATTCTCACGCGAGTGATCACACACCTGGGCACGTTTCGCGGGGCGAGCTCGTTTGCAACCTGGGTCCACAGCATCGCCGTGCATCATCTGCTGAATGTCAGGAAAGGCAGAATGGAAAGACGCGAAATCTCGTTTGAATCCGTCGGCGAAGAGCTGCGCGGCGTACCCGCTGATTTTGTCGAAGACGTTCAGGATCGAGAGCTCGCCTATCAGGTGAAGATCGCATGCACTCATGCGATGCTTCTATGTCTTTCGCGCGAAAATCGAATCGCATTCATTCTCGGCGTCGTGTTTGACGTCTCTTCGGAAGAAGGCGCGGCCATCATGGGGCTTTCGCGCGAAGCCTACCGCCAGCGTCTTTCGCGCGCGCGATCCGCAATGGAGTCTTTTCTCGGAAATCATTGCGGACTCGTAAATGCTGCTGCGCCCTGCAGATGTGAAAAGCGGGTCCGGCCCTGCGCCGCAAACGGCTCCATCCAGCCGTACCTGAATCTGGCTGAGTCCATACTGAAGAGCGGCGAGTTCCGGAATCTGGAGCGTGATTACGCGGGGGCCCTCGGTGAAGCGACCCGGCTCGCCGAGATCTATCGCACGAATCCAGAATATCGCGCACCTGCCGCGCTTTTGCGCAGAATTCAAAGCCTGGTCCAGGCGGGCCGGATTTTCGAAAACTGATGGACGGTATATATCGATACGATATATCGGACCGATGCAAGGCGTCCTGCTCGGCTTTCTGTCTCTCCGGGATCTCTCGATGTATGAGATCAAGGGCGCTGTTCAGAAATCCGTGGGCTTCTTCTACACTGCAAGTTTTGGAAGTCTGCACCCTGCGCTGAAGAAGCTTGAGAAAGAGGGATTCGTCCGCGCAAAGAAAAAGTCTGGCGCGCGAGGCAAGATTACTTACTCCATCACGGCCGCGGGCCGGCGGGCCCACGAAACCTGGCTCCGCAGCGAAATTCCTCTCGGCCGCCTTCAGGACGAAGGCCTCCTCCGGCTTTTCTTCATGGCATCGATTCCTGCCCGCGATCGAGCAATCGTGCTTCGCGATTACATCGAAAAGATCGACCGGCAGGCGCAGTCGCTTCGCGCGATTGAATCGCAGGCGCGCGAGCGCGAAATCCCGGCCGCAATGCGCCCGGCGTACAATCATCAAATGCTGACATTGGAATTTGGCCTGAAATACGCGCAGTTCGAACGCGACTGGTATCTGAGCGTGCTGAAGCGGATGCAGGCCGGCGAACTGGATGCTGGAGGAAAAAAATGAAGACCAGAACAACCCTTTTTGTATGGTTGATCGCCGTGCTGCACTGCGCCGGAGCGACGACGCCTGCGGCAAAGACAAAGGAGGGAATCGCGTCTCTAGAAACGATTCGCCTCGGCGGGATTGATCAGGCTGTATTGATTCGCGGAACCGACAGCCGGCGGCCGGTGCTTCTCGTTCTCCATGGCTTTGCGGTTCCCATGATGCCGTTCGCGCATCTGATGTACGGGGACGAGGGCGGAAAACTCGAACAGAACTTCGTCGTTGTGCACTATGATCAGAGAGGGGCGGGAAAGACGGCGCGTTTATCGGAAGCGGACCCGGGCACCTACAACGTGGAACAGTATGTGAAGGATGCGGAGGAACTTACAATTATCCTGCGCGAAAGGTTTCACAGGGAGAAGATTTTCGTTCTCGGGATTTCCTGGGGAAGCATCATCGGGATGAAGCTGATTCAGAAGCACCCGGACTGGTTCTACGCCTACATAGCCGAGGGTCAGGCATCGAACATGACGGCCGTGTATGGAGACGCGTCGCGCTTCATTCAGGCAGAGGCCGCTGCCGAGAAGAACCAATCCCCGTTAGACGATCTCCAATCCGCAGGTCTGCCCGATCCGGCGCGAAAGGATTCGGACAACCTGAAGTCAGTCAAGATCATTGGAAAGTGGCTCGAGCACTACTACAACAAGAAATACAACCTTCCGGATTTGAGCAGTTTTTTCATCAGCTCGGTGCGTGGAGCGCCCGAGTACTCATTCATGGATTTTCTTGCGACCTTGCGATCCATCGACACATTTACGGAGCGCAATCTGCCGGGTCTGCTTCGCGTTGACCTTGCTAAAGAAGTTCCGGACGTGAAGGTTCCCGTCTACTGGATAACAGGGGAATACGATCTCATGAAGATCCAGGGCCGGCGGTATTTCGACACTCTTTCTGCGCCCCGGAAGAAGTGGATCGAAATACCGCGCGCGGGACACGAGGTATCCGCGCACCAGCCAGATGCGGTGGACCGCGTATACCTGGACATCCTGCGCGAAATGGACGTTAGTCGCCCCTGACTGCCAAACCGGGGATTATCCCGGCTGTCAGTGGTTGGCCGGTCAACCCGCCAGGCTGACGGTCTGTGATGCTTCGATTCTATGCCGGAGCTTCAATGCGATCTCTGCGCCGCCGGGCTGGTTTTCGGCCTCTTCAATCAGGCGAAGCGCGCGCTCGGTTTTCCGGGCCAGGCGGTAGATGTCGGCCAGGTTGATTAGGTTTCGAACGTGGCTTCTGTTACGCAGGCGAAGCCGCTCCCCAAAATCGGCCGCATGCGAAAGATCGCCGGCCCGTTTGTAGGCGCGCGCCGCGTAGAACAGGAATTCCTCTTCCCACGGACACAGATCAGAATACTTTTCGCAAACCCGCGCGGCTTCCTTGAAATCCTTTGCCGCCAGAAGCAGACGGGCCAGCGCTTTCAGCGGCCCCGGATTTCGCGGCTGTTCGTTTACCAGCGCTTCCAGAGCAGATCTCGCAAACGAGGTCCTTCCTTCGCGCAGCGCTGTCTGAATGGCGTTCAGATCGACGGACGGCGCGGACTCTTCCGCGGGAGCATCTTCTCTGAATGCGATGCGCATAAGAGTGAGATCATCCGTTACTTCACCCTGCGATCTCAATTCTCTTTCGATCTGCGCGGGTTCAGCCTGGGCCTGCTCAACCAGTCGCAAAAATAGATTTTCGTCTTCGTTGATGATTCTGTGGCCCTCTGCGTCGACACCCACTGCGATATCGTCGCGTCCGTCCGAGCCAACGATCAGCACATCGCCCGGACGAAGATGAAAGGTTCGCACGGAAATGCTTCCTTCGAGCCCCGCAATTCCGATTTTGCGAAGCACAAGCTCATGCTCAATGAACTCCGCTTTGCCCTCACGGTAAAGCACGGTCCACGGATGTTCGGCGTTCAGC
>CAZUJO010000212.1:0-6728 GCA_964619995.1 uncultured Leptospiraceae bacterium | reverse complement strand
TTGCGGGACTGACCATTCCCAAATTCGACGTGAGCGGAGACTTCTACGGCTCCTTCCAGCTCGATGAGGGCAGAATCGCGGTCACTCTGAGCGACGTATCCGGCAAGGGCATTGAGGCCGGGCTTCTGGCAATTCTGCTGGCAAACATTCTGCGCACGGGC
The DNA here is from genome assembly GCA_964619995.1 of uncultured Leptospiraceae bacterium. Taxonomy (GTDB): domain Bacteria; phylum Spirochaetota; class Leptospiria; order Leptospirales; family Leptonemataceae; genus JAEUSB01. The sequence continues at coordinate 6,567 of CAZUJO010000212.1, read as the reverse complement.
GTGCGTATGAAGAACATCATTCCTTCCATGATCCTCCGCAAAGTGAATCATGCGAGCACCCGGTTCTTTGGTGAAGAGCAGTTCGCCACCTTTATCGTACTCATCATAGACATGCACAGCGGCACGGTCGAATTCTGCTGCGCCGGAAGTCCGCCCATTCTTGTTTACAGGCGGCGAGAAGACTATGTAGAACAGCTTGAGGTAAAGGGAATTCCCGTGGGCATTTACGACGATTTCCTTTTCAACGGAAGCCGCACCTCCATGGAAAAGGGCGACGTCATCCTGATGTACACAGACGGAGCGTACGAGAATCAAAACTTCCGGAATGAATACTTCGGACTCCGCCGGGTAAAAGAAAGCCTCCGCAAAAACGCGCCCCGTTCCGCTGCCCGTATCATTCATGCGATCAAACGCGAAATCAAGCTCTTCTCCGTGTTTCGCGGGCTGAACGACGACACAACATTCATTGCAATCAAGCGATCGGATCGAGGGACTTGAAAGAACTCAAGGGAGTATGCGCAGCAAAAGGAATCGCGCGCGGCACGATTCACATACTTCCTTCTCTTTCGCGCGCCGTTCCGGATCACCTGGTCGAAACGTCAGAAATCCAGGCGGAACTCGACAAGCTTGAATCCGCGCGGCGAGAAAGCGTTCAGCAGATTGAACAGATCCTGGAAGAAAGCGATCTCCCGCCGGAACACAGAGAAATCTTCGAAGCCCAGACCCTTCTGTTGTCCGACCCGATGCTGTTCGATACGGCGAAAGCGCATATCTCCACGGCTCGCAAAAATGCCGCGGGAGCGCTTGCAGATACGTTAGACGACTTCAAACGACAGTTTGAAAAATCGCCCGACCCGTTCTTTCGCGAAAGAATCGCGGACATGGAAGATGTCACAGCGCGCGTACTATCCCATCTGCTCGGCACAGCCCAGGGAGATCCGCGGCTTCCATTCTTGAAGAAGCTCCCTGCCGACGCAGTCGTCGCTGCCAATGAAATTCCTCCCTCGCTGATGCTGCACATCCGCAAGGTTGCGGGGATCGTCGTCGAGCAGGGCGGCGTTACCGGTCACATGGCGATTCTTGCGCGAGACCGCGGACTGCCTGCCCTCGTGTCTGTTGAAAACCTGTTTGAGCATGTAACACAGGGACAATCCGTTCTGCTGAACGCCACCGACGGCTGGATTCGCATCGAACCGGATGACCGGGACTACGATCTCTTGCGCAAGACGTCTGAGACGTCGCGCAGCATTCGCTCTGTTATACGACTTCCCGGCGGAAGTGACGCACGGATCTGGGTGAATCTCGACGACCCCGAGGATGCCTCCGGCGATCTCGTGCGCGCGGCGCACGGCGTGGGCCTGTTTCGCACGGAATTTATTTTTTACAAATATCCAGACCTTTTTGATTCTCCGGACGACCACTGCGAAGTCTATCGCAGCGTATTTCGCACGCTGAAAGACAAACCCATCACATGCCGTCTGCTCGATGTGGGCGATGACAAAGCGCTTCCGCCTCTCTTCAACCGATACCTTGCGGCCGACAAGCAGGACGCGATCCTGCGCGGCGTGAAGTTCCTGCTTTCGCATCCGGGTCTCCTGCATCTCCAGCTCCGCGCTTTGCTCGAGGCAGCGCTCGATGTGAACATGAAAACGGAAAATCTGCGGATCCTGGTTCCTCTTGTGTCCACGCGCGGGGAGATCGTTGCATTCAGAGACGCGTACAACAACATCCGCGAGGAAATTTCAAAGGAACGCGGCATTCCCTGCCCCGATTTCCCGGTCGGCATCATGATGGAAACCCCTGCCGCATGCATCATGGCCGATGTGCTGTCCCGTTATGCGTCCTTCTTTTCCCTGGGCACGAACGATCTGGCGGGACTTGCTCTCGCATTCCACAGATCGGGTCCCTCCGAAGACCCATTCTTTCAACCATCGCTGTTCCGTTTGATCCGAATCGGTCTTGAGAACAGCTCCGTGCCAGTATCCATTTGCGGGGAGATGGCGGCGATTCCGGAAATCATTCCGGTCCTGGTGGAAATGGGAATGCGCGATTTCAGCGTTTCGATCGCAAGCCTTGCAGACATCTCCGATGCGCTTGCCGCATACAGACCGGAAAAACATGCCGGGAAGCTGCAGAGAATCCTGCAGGCGCAGAACCGCGAAGAAGTCCGGTCGATCCTGGTGGGATGATGCGGACCGCAATCCTCCAGCACGTGCCCTTCGAATCGCCAGGTCTCATCCGCGACTGGTGCGAAGCGCGAGGTACGGTCGAAATGTATCCGCTCTACGAAAGGGCTGTCCCTTCCCCGGATGATTTTGACTGGCTCATCATTATGGGCGGGCCAATGGGCGCAAACGATGAACGAGAGTTCCCTTTTCTGCGCGACGAAAAGGAACTGATCGCAAGGGCCGCCGAACGCGCGAAAACCATCGTTGGAATCTGCCTCGGCGCTCAGCTGATTGCCGCAGCGTTCGGGGCGAGCGTGTTTCGCAACCAGGAAAAGGAAATTGGCTGGATGCCCGTCGAGTGGATCCCGGATCCGCTCACGCATGATTTTCCATCGTCGTCGCATGTTCTGCACTGGCATGGAGACACCTTCAATCTGCCGCCGGGCGCGCGAAGACTCGCAAGATCCCGCTGGTGCGAGAACCAGGCCTTTGCCGTGGGATCAAACGTTCTTGCCCTGCAGTTTCACCTGGAAGCAAAGCCGAATAACGTAAACGAAATGCTTCTCCACTGCGCAGCCGATCTTACTCCCGGACCGGCCGTGCATTCCGAGGAAGAAATCCGGGGCGGTCTGGCGCATACGGGTGAATGCGCAAATATACTCAATGCTCTTTTTTCGAGGCTGTCATGAAATCTCTGCGCAACGCGGCTCGTTTTGGAATCTTCGCAATGCTTCAGTTCGTAGCTCTGACTGCAGCGGCCATGATCGTCTACCCGGGCGGGAGGATCGGGGATCCAAAGACAATTGGATACTCCTTTCTTCTCAATTTCTTCAGCGACCTGGGAAGGGAGACGACCTTCGCGCACGGGTCCAATGCGCTTTCGCATTACCTGTTTACCTGGGCGCTTCTCACGGCGGGCGCGGCAACGATCGCTTTTTACGCCTTTTATCCGCGGTTGTTTGCGGGGCATCCCGTCCGGCGGCTCGCCTGGTTCGGCTCTCTCGCCGGAGTCGTTTCGGGATACTGCTACATTATCATCGCGCTGACACCCTGGGATAAATACTTCTGGATTCATTTGTTTGCGGTCTATGTGGGCTTCTCAAGTTATCTCGCCGCGGTGATCTGCTTTCTGCCGGCCCTCAATCAATCGCGCGTTCTGCCCCGTTATGCCGCGGTCGCCTACGCTCTGTTTGGCGTAGTTCTCGCCGTCTATCTCTACATTCTCTTCTTTGGGCCGTCTGCAATCACGGGTGAAGGACTGCTCCTGCAGGCAGCAGCTCAAAAGGTTGTGGTTTACTCGCAGATTGTGTGCATGCTCGTTCAGGCAGTTTCATGCGCTAAAATGAGCTCCTCAATGTCGTCCGGCAGTTCGGATTCCACATAAACGCGCCCCTTCGTCGTCTCGAATTCGAGGCGATGGCTGTGCAGCGCGGTGCGGTCCATTCGCAGACGCGTGCGGTCTTCTTCCGTTTCTTCGCCGCGCACGAACTTCAAATACAGCCTCTCATCGACGCCGTAGAGCCGGTCGCCAACAACCGGGAATCCAAGAGAGCAGAGCGTTGCGCGAATCTGATGCATGCGTCCCGTATGAAGCAGCGCGCGCACGATAGAAAGAGGACCGACCTGCCGCACGAGCGCGAACTCTGTGCGCGCGCCGACTGCTCCCGGAAAATCATCGCGCGAAAACTTCATCCGCTTCTTCACTTCGCCCCCCGCCGGACCCAGAAAGCCGTCCGCGTCGAGCGATTCCGGAAAAACTCCCTCCACGACTGCAAGATATTCCTTTCGCACGCGCGTTGTTCCGAACAGCTTCTGAAGACGCGCAGCGATTTCGCCTGACTTCGCAAGCAACAGCAGACCGCTTGTTTCGCGGTCAAGGCGGTGCACCAGATGGAGCGCCTGATCGGGCCAGCGCTCTTTGAGAAGCGCAGTCAGCGTATTTTCAAAATAGATCCCGGATGGATGCACGGGCAGGTTGGATGGCTTTTCGATCACCATGCATTCCTCATCTTCGTGCCGCACAAAGAAGTCGCGATTCACTGGAGGTTCGGGTCGCTTTTCGTAGCGGAAGGAAATCTGCGCGCCCTCTCGCACTCGCGTCGAAGGCCGGGCGCTCCTGCCATCCACGCTCACAAATCCGGCGCGGATGCGCTCCTGCCAGGCCTCCCGGCTCAGCACTGGAAACCGCTGGAACAATACCCGGTCGAGCCTTACGCCGTCTTCCCGGTCGGTTGCTTCGATGGTCTGTTCAATTTCCAAAGGGGGCCCGTTCAGACAGCGGGCTGACACGCCGGCATAAAACAAGGACTTTTGGATAGACGCAGGCGCGGGCCAGACCGACAATAAAGAGAATGCCGGCAGCCGTAGACATCAAGGTGCGCGACGCCTACGTGAAGATTCTTCTGCGCATCGAAGAAGAGAAGGGCGAGAAGGTCATCAACTGGGCGCGGATCGCGCTTTCGGGTCTTTACTTCATTCTCGGTTTCCTGCTCGGACCGGAAGTGCCGCCCATGTCGCGCGCGGCAATTTTCGCAGGCGGAGCGGCGTCGCTTCTGTATGCTGCCTTCACGCATTACAACATCCACTATGGAAAGCTGACGCTTGCGATGAAGACCATCGGCAGCGTCTTTGATATTCTTATTGTGACGACGGCTCTCTACCAGTTCGGCGGATATCGCACATTCAAAACCGAAGCTTTTCTCCTCTACTTCATCTGGATCGGCCTCGTAAATCTCCGCTTCTCGCCTCGTCTGACGATTCTTGCAAGCGTCACAGCGTTCTTTCTTTACACGGCTCTCGCTGCGCTCGCCGCATTCACTGGAAACATACGAATCGGAAGCCTCACGGATTCGTACACGTCGGAAGCGGTGAGCCTCGTGACCATTGGACTCAAGCTCCTGTTCTTATCTCTTTATTCGCTGGGCGCTATCTACATCGCGCGCGTGCACAGACGGCTCATCAACAAGAGCGTGGAAACGGAACTCGAAGCAGCAAAACAGCACGAAGACAGAATGCGCGCGCAGATTCAGTCGCTTGCACAGACAAGACAGACACTGGACGCCTTTTCGCGGTTCGTTCCGCAGCGATTCCTCGAATTCTTGAATGTGAAAGATCACGTGGACATCAATCTCGGCGCATGCGTGGAGCAGGAACTCACTCTCCTGTTCGTCGACATACGAAACTTCACGGGCATGTCCGAGAAGATGAGCGTATTCGACAACTTCCGATTCCTGAATGCCTACTTGAAGCGAATGGGCCCGCTCATTGAACAGCACGGCGGGTTCGTGGATAAATTTGTCGGCGATGAAATCATGTCGCTTTTTCCGGAGTTCCCGGAGAACGCGCTGACTGCGGCAATCGCCATGCGCAGAGAGCTCGCCATCTACAACACAGACCGCCGCAAGATGAACTATGCTCCTCTCGAGATCGGCGCAGGACTTCATACCGGCAACGTGATGCTCGGCACTGTGGGTTCCGAAAACCGTATCAGCACAACGGTCATCGGCGACAATGTGAATCTCGCTTCGCGTCTCCAGACCCTGACGAAGATATTCGGTCTTCAGATCATCCTTTCTGATTTCGTATATCGCAGGCTGCCGGAGCCCGGGAAGTATCATCTGCGCGAAATCGATTCAGTGCTCGTGCGCGGAAAAGAAAAGCCGGTCGTTCTTTACGAATGCTTTGATACAGATCCTGAGGATGTGCGGGCGCGCAAGCTCGAGCTCCTCGGCGAAATTCAGATGGCAATGTTTCACTACAAGGCAGGTAACTTTCAGGATTCGAAACAGATCTTCACGGAATACGCAGGAAAGTGTCCACAGGATCCTCTGCCGGCCCTCTACCTCAAGCGCCTTGAAAAACTCATGCTTCGCCCGCCGTCCGCCAGGTGGACGGGCGTAAGCCGCATCAAATAGCAGCTGCGTTCGTAAGCCGGCCGACAGGCTGCGCCCGGTCAGTCCTCGATGTGAATGATGACCTTTCCGCGCGATCTTCCCAGCATCTGGTATTCTACAGCTTCGCGCGCTTGATCGAGCGAAAACACCCGGTCAATCAGCGGCTTTACTTTTCCCTGATCGACGAGCGCTCCCATTTCGCGGAGCTGATCTCCGTTTGCAGTCATGAGGAGCGCTTTGTACCGCACTCCGCGCTTTCTGGCAGCGCTGTTCGGGGCGATATTCCCGAGCTTGAGGATCAGACCAACAAACCAGGGTCGGTTGTGTCGGGCCGCTTCTTCAGGCTCAGGGATATTCGAAATGCTCACCACGATGCCGCCAGGAACGAGAACATCCATGGATCGATTGGTTTCTTTGCCGCCTAACGTATCGAAAACGACGTCAAACACACGACCGCGTTTCACGTAGTCTTCTTTTGTATATTCGGCGACGTCGTCAGCGCCGAG